>NZ_JBEZKW010000035.1:0-84117 GCF_040651795.1 Streptomyces sp. NPDC048361 | reverse complement strand
GGCACACTGTTGAGTTCTCAAGGAACGGACGCTTCCTTTGTACTCACCCTCTCGGGCTTTCCTCCGGGCGCTTCCCTTCGGTATTTCGTGTTTCCAGCCTAGCAGACTCGATTTCTCGTTTCCGCCACCCGCCGGAGTGGGGGTATTCGCTTTCCGGCCTTATTGGCTTTCCGGCGATTCAGACTCTAGCAAGTCTTTTTCCTCTTCCGAACCACCGACTTCACATGCATGCGCAGTCGGAAATCCGGGTTAGGATCGGGACTTGGTAGGTGCCGCCGACCGCCGAATCACAGTGTCGTGATGGGGTCAGGCAGGAGTACGACAGTACAGGCCACCGGGAGTTGAGGCAAATCGTTTCCGGTGTGCACCTAGGTCCGTCAACTAGCACCTACTGGTACCTGTCGTGCGGAACTAGGACTTCTTATGACTTACCCTTCTGAACAGTACGCCGTCCAGAACAGGTAGTGACGGCGACACTTGAAGCTCCGCCCCTGGGAGGCTCCCCATGACTAGCGTGACGTCCCCACTTGCCGGACGGGCCATCGGGCTTGCTGCAGTGCCCGACCCCGTCTTCTCCGGTGCGATGGTGGGCCCCGGCACCGCTATTGATCCCGTTCGTGAGCCGTCGGCGGCCGTGGCGCCCGTGGACGGCGTCGTTGTGTCCCTGCACCCGCACGCGTTCGTCGTCGTCGACGGCGAGGGCCACGGTGTGCTGACGCACCTCGGAATCGACACCGTTCAGCTCAACGGCGAGGGCTTCGAGCTCCTCGTCAACAAGGGTGACACCGTGACGCGCGGCCAAGAGGTCGTGCGCTGGAACCCGGCCGCCGTCGAGGCCGCCGGCAAGTCCCCCATCTGTCCCATCGTGGCTCTCGAGGCCACCGCTGACTCCCTCTCCGATGTCGTTGACAGCGGCGACGTGAAGGCCGGCGACGCGCTCTTCGCCTGGCGGTGACGCCGGCGCCGCTACGGCGGCGCGCGCTTGACGGACAACAACGGCGGCGGCCCGGCCGCCGCGACTATCGGAGACGGTGAGATGGAGACAACGCTGCGAGGCGTCGGCGTGAGCCACGGTGTGGCGATCGGCGAGGTTCGGCACATGGGTACGGCGGTTCTCGAACCGCCTGCCAAGCAGATTCCGGCATCGGAGCACGGGCGCGAACAGGGGCGCGCCCGCCAAGCCGTGGAAGCTGTGGCCGCCGACCTGATGGCGCGCGGCAACCTGGCCGGCGGTGAGGCGCAGGCCGTACTGGAGGCGCAGGCGATGATCGCCCAGGACCCCGAGCTCATGGCCGATGTCGACCGGCGCATCGTCGTCGGCAGCACTGCCGAGCGGGCCGTGTACGACGCCTTCTCGCACTACCGCGAGCTGCTCGCGGGTGCCGGCGAATACATGGCGGGACGCGTCGCCGACCTCGACGACGTACGGAACCGGATCGTGGCGCGCCTGCTCGGCGTGCCCATGCCGGGTGTGCCGGACAGCGACGAGCCGTACGTGCTCATCGCCCGGGACCTCGCGCCCGCCGACACGGCGCTGCTCGACCCCGCGCTCGTGCTCGGTTTCGTGACCGAGGAGGGTGGGCCCACCAGCCACAGCGCCATCCTGGCGCGGGCGCTCGGTGTTCCCGCGATCGTGGCCCTGCCGGGCGCCGGTGAGCTGGCCGAAGGCACGCTGGTCGCGGTCGACGGCAGCACGGGTGAGATTTTCGTGGACCCGAGCGAGGAGAAGCGGGCCGAGCTCGAAGCGTCCGCCGCCGAGCGGAAGGCGGCGCTGTCCGCGTCGTCGGGTCCCGGCGCCACCTCGGACGGTCACAAGGTTCCGCTGCTTGCCAATGTCGGCGGTCCCGCCGACATCCCGGCCGCGGTGGAGGCGGGCGCCGAGGGTGTCGGTCTGTTCCGCACCGAGTTCCTCTTCCTCGACGACTCCGCCAAGGCGCCGTCCGAGGACAAGCAGGTCGAGGCGTACCGCAAGGTGCTTGAGGCGTTCCCCGAGGGGCGTGTCGTGGTGCGGGTCCTGGACGCGGGCGCCGACAAACCGCTCGACTTCCTGACCCCTGCCGACGAGCCCAACCCGGCGCTCGGCGTGCGTGGTCTGCGCTCGTTGCTCGACCACCCCGAGGTGCTGCGGACGCAGCTGACCGCGCTGGCCAAGGCCGCCGAGGGTCTGCCCGTGTACCTCGAGGTCATGGCGCCGATGGTGGCCGACCGTACGGATGCCAAGGCGTTCGCCGACGCGTGCCGTGAGGCCGGGCTGCGGGCGAAGTTCGGTGCGATGGTGGAGATTCCGTCCGCCGCGCTGCGAGCCCGCTCGATCCTGCAGGAGGTCGAGTTCCTGTCGCTCGGCACCAACGACCTGGCGCAGTATGCCTTCGCGGCGGACCGTCAGGTGGGTGCGGTGTCCCGGCTTCAGGACCCGTGGCAACCCGCGCTGCTCGACCTGATCGCGATGTCCGCCGAGGCCGCCAAGGCTGAGGGCAAGAGCTGTGGTGTGTGTGGCGAGGCTGCCTCCGATCCGCTGCTGGCGTGTGTCCTGACCGGTCTCGGTGTGACCAGCTTGTCGATGGGCGCCGCGTCCATTCCTTACGTGCGGACGACGCTGGCGAAGCACACGCTGGCGCAGTGCGAGCGTGCGGCGTCGGCGGCTCGCGCCGCGGACACCGCAGAGGATGCGCGCAAGGCGGCGCAGGCGGTGCTGTCCGGCGAGTGACCGGATGGTCGTGAGATCTGGGTCGTGAGATCTGGGTCGTGAGATCTGGGTCGTGAGATCTGGGTCGTGAGATCTAGAGGGGCTTCTTGCCGCGGTGCGGCGGGAAGCCCCTCTCCTGTTCTCTCCTTCTCTTTCAGTGCCCGTTGTCCTCTTTCAGTGCCCGTTGTCCGGGTGGTCGATGGGGAAGCCGGGCCGGTAGTCGACGCCGGGCTCGGGGGCCACGGGGTCGCCGGTCTCAGCGTCGGTGCAGTAGGCGCTGAAGACCTCGCCCGCGGTCAGTGGATCGAGCCGGTCGTGCTGGAGGCGCCAGCCGTACAGACGGTCGGGGACGCCGGGTTCGCTGGTGCGCAGCACCAGGCCTCCGATGCTGTGGAGCGCGATTCCGGCCGCGAGGACGGTGACGAATTCCGCGGTGTCGGTCTCGTCGAGGTGCGCCGGGTCGAAGCCCTCGCGGTGGGCGTGCAGGACGCTGATGAGCTGGTCCTCCTGTGCGGGGATGCTGCACACCAGGTGGTGGGCGCCGGGGCCGGCCGCTTCCAGAAGGCTGAGCAGCAGGTGGGAGGCGCGGTCGAAGGCGGCCCGCCCGATGTCCTGGCCGCATTCGGCGCACTCCCCCGCCTCGGCCAGGAGGAGTGTGGCGTACTCCCAAGTGGCTTTGCGGACCGCTTTGTTGATGAGCTGGGGCACGAGGCTGTCGATGGGCTGGCCCGCGTAGGCCACGCAGGCGCCGCCGGCCGCCAGTTCGGCCGTGAAGCGGGTGCGGCTGTCCGCCGAGTCCGGGTCGAGGGCCCGGGCCGTACAGAATTCGGTGAACTCGTCCGGATCGAAGAGGGCGACCGTGGTGTGGGCGCCCTGTGCCGCGAGTGAGCGCAGCAGGCCTTCGACCTGGCGCAGGTAGGCGGTGTGGTCGTCGAAGGCGAAGGATCGGTATCTCGTCATGGCCGTGAAGTCGTGCGCGTCGGCGATCAGGCCGACGGTGCCCGGCATTTCACGGCGGAGTGTGCGCCGAATGGCCTTGATGTGGTGTGCGTGCGCCATGTTTCCCCCTGAGCACGGTGTTCATCATTGCTCACTCACCGTAACCGGCGCCACTGACAGTGGTGCTCGTCCCGTTCGCGGCCGCACCAGACGGTGCTGTGCCAGGCAGGTCGCGGCGATGACCGTGCCGAAGGTGATCCACCCCGCCGGGCCGGTCGCGATCGCCGCGGTCACGGCGAGGGGGCCGACGCTGCGCTGGACGGACTGGGCGAGCCCGTGGACGCCGAGGTAGGCGCCCTGCGCGGAGTCGGGGGCCAGCGCGATCGAGAGTTCCCAGGAGACGGTGGCGTGGATGATCTCGGCGAGGGTGAAGGCGGCGGTCGCGGCCACGAGGAAGGCGGTGGCCGGGCCGGCTCCGTGGGCGGCGGATGCCGCGATCGCCACTCCCGCGAGCGCGAAGGTCGCGGAGAGCGGGAGCAGCAGTCGGCGGGCGGCCGGGGTGGTGGCGCCGAAGCGCGCCAGGGGCACTTGGAGGCCCACCACCATCACGTTGTTGATCACCATGAGCAGTGGGACGAGGCCGTGCGGGGCGTCGGTGGCGTGCACGGTCCAGAGTGGGAGGCCGATCTTGAACACCGCGTCGTCGAGGAAGAGCACGGTCTCGGTGAGCACGAACGTCAGGTAGCGGCGGTCGCGCCAGGGGCTGGCCGCCCGGGGTGGGAGCGCCGGGTCGCCGGACGTGGCGATGGTGCGTGACGGCGTCCGGGGTTCGGCGCAGAGCGCGGTGATGAGCGCGGAGCCGAGGAAGGACAGGGCGTTGCCCGTCAGGAGCCATTGGTATGCGGAGGCCGAGCCGATGGCGAGGGTGCCCGCCGCGGCCAGGCCGCCGACGGCCCAGCCCGCGTTGGCGACGGTCCGGCTGACGGCTTGGTAGCGGACGCGCCCGGGGCCCGCGAGCCGCGCCGCGTAGAGCTTCGTGAGGACGTTGGCGGAGCGGTCGCCGAGGCTTCCTACGGAGGCGAACAGGAGCAGCAGGACGAAGTGGTCGGTCGTCAGGAGCGCGAACGCCGCCAGGGCGCGCAGCACTTGGAGGCCGATGAGTACGCGGGTGAGGGGCAGCCGGTCGGCGATGCGGCCTCCGATGGGGGCGCCTGCGATGCCGACGGCTCCGGAGACGGCGACCAGGGTGCCGATCTGGGCGAGCGAGAGGCCCGCGACGTAGCTGAAGTAGAGAACGGAGACGGCTTCCCACAGGCCGCTGCCGGTCCGGTCCACGAAGGCGACGGACAGCATGCGGCGGCCGTCGACACCTCCTGGTATGCGTTCCCACAGCGCGGCCCTGCGCCGGCTCCAGTCCATCGCTCCCCCTTGACCCGCACTATGTATTGGTACATAGTTCATTACGTGGCAGCACAATATTCGATCTCCGGTACGACGGCCAAGGGCATCGCGGCGTCCGTCGAGCACGCCGTCGCCGACGGGAGCCTCGCTCCGGGTGACGCGCTCCCTCCCGTACGCCGACTGGCCGACGAGCTGGCGGTGAGTCCGGGCACGGTCGCCACCGCCTACAAGGAGCTGCGGCAGCGGGGCCTGGTGGTCACCCGGGGGCGCGGCGGCACCGTCGTGGCGGCGGCACCGGCCGTGGCGTCGCGTCGGCCGCCCAAGGTGCCCGACGGACTGCGGGATCTGGCGGGCGGCCACCCCGACTTCTCGTTTCTGCCCGACCTGCCGGCGCTCGCGGCGCCGTCGACCGGGCCGCGCTCGCACCGCGCCACACCGCGGCTGCCACGCCTGGAGGAACGGGCGCGCGCCTGGTTCGACGGTGACGGGGTGCCGTGCGACTCCGTGACGTTCGCCCATGGGGCCCTCGACTGCATCGCGCGGCTGCTCGCCACGGAGCTGCGCCCCGGGGACGCCGTGGCCATGGAGGACCCCGGCTACCACCATCTGCTCGATCTGCTCCAGGCCATGGGGCTGCGCACCATCGCGGTCGCGGTGGACGACGAGGGCATGCGCCCGCGGGAGCTGCGGGAGGCGTTGCGCGCCGGTGCGCGGGCCGTGGTGTGCAGCCCGCGGGCGCAGAATCCGTACGGAGGGCACTTCTCGGCGGAGCGGCGTGACGCCTTGGTCGAGGTGCTGCGGCAGGCGCCCGAGGTGTTGGTGATCGAGAACGACCATGCCGCCGAGATCGCGGGTGTGGAGCTCAACTCTCTTACTGAGGGCGGGCTTTCACGGTGGGCCCAGGTGCGGACCGTGACCAAGTACCTCGGCACGGACCTGCGGTGGGCGGCCGCCGCGTGCGACCCGGTGACGCTGGCCCGGCACGACGGGCGGCTCCTGCTCACGTCCGGCTGGGTGAGCCATCTGCTGCAGGCCGCCGTCCTCGCCCTGTTCGACGATCCGTCGGCGCGGCTCCTCGTCGAGCGGGCCGAGGTCGCCTACGAGAAGCGGCGTGCGGCGTTCGTCGAGGAGCTCGCGCGGCGCGGGATCGCGGCGCACGGGGCGAGCGGGATGAACGTATGGGTGCCGGTGCGCGACGAGTCGGCCCTCGTCAACGGGTTGCGCACGCGCGGCTGGTGGGTGGCGGCGGGGGCCCGCTTCCGGATGGCCGCGGCGCCCGGTGTGCGGGTCACCGTGGCCGGTCTGGAGACCGCGCGGGCCGCGCGGCTGGCCTCGGACTTCGCGGACACGCTTGGCGAGTCCGCGGCCACCTACGGGGGCTGATCGGCCGCCCCCGCGACGCGTATGAGGCCGGCGCAGGAGCGGTCAGCCGCGCTTGCGGGCGATGTCCTCGTAGAAGCGCAGCAGCTCCAGATTGTCGACAGAGCCGGGGTTGACGGCCTTGTCGAGAGCGGCGCCTTGGAGGAGCCGCTTCACGGGCACCTCGATGCGCTTACCCGTGAGGGTGTGCGGAACACCGGGCGCCTCGATGATCTCGTCGGGCACATGGCGGGGCGAGAGCTGCTCACGGATCGCCTGCTTGATCCTGGTCCGCAGAGCGTCATCCAGGGCGGCGCCCTCGGCGAGGTGGACGAAGAGCGGCATCCAGTAGCCGCCGTCGGGCTCTTCGAGACCGATGACGAGCGATTCACGGATCTCCGGGAGGCGTTCCACGACCTCGTAGATGTCGGCCGAACCCATGCGCACGCCTTGGCGGTTGAGGGTGGAGTCGGAGCGGCCGTGGATGATCACCGAACCGTGGTCGGTGAGCGTGATCCAGTCGCCGTGCCGCCATACGCCCGGGAACATGTCGAAGTAGCTGTCGCGGTAGCGGCTGCCGTCCGGGTCGTTCCAGAAGCGGATCGGCATGGACGGCATGGGGTTGGTGACGACGAGCTCGCCGACCTCCCCGACGACGGGCCTGCCCTGGGCGTCCCAGGCCTGGAGGTCGGTGCCGAGGCAGGGCGCCTGGAGTTCGCCGATGTGCACGGGGAGCGTGGGGACCGCCCCGGCGAAGCAGGAGCAGACGTCGGTGCCGCCGCTGACCGAGGCGATCCACAGCTCCTCGCGCACCTCGTCGTGGAGCCAGCGGAACCCGTCGGGCGGCAGCGGCGATCCGGTGGTCGCCACGCCCTTGATCCTCGACAGGTCGAAGTCGCGCCCCGGGTGCACCTCCGCCTTGCGGCAGGCCATCACATACGCGGCCGACGTACCGAACAGCGTGGCTCCGGTGCGTTCCGCGACACCCCACTGGGCGCCCGTGTCGGGATAGCCGGGACTGCCGTCGTACAGGACGACGGTGGTGCCGGTGAGCAGGCCGGAGACGAGGAAGTTCCACATCATCCAGCCGGTGGAGGTGTACCAGAAGAAACGGTCCTCGGGGCCGAGGTCGCAGTGCAGTCCGAGCTGCTTGAAGTGTTCGAGCAGGATGCCGCCCTGGGACTGCACGATCGCCTTGGGCAGCCCCGTGGTGCCGGACGAGTAGAGCACCCACAGCGGGTGGTCGAAGGGCACCTGCTCGAAGACGGGTTCCGTTTCGCCGCCGGTGAGCGCGGACCATTCCAGGGTGCCGTCGGGGGCCGGTGTGCCGAGCAGCGGGATGTGCACGACTGCGCGCAGGGTGGGCAGGTCGCGGCGGAGTTCCGCCACGACATCGGTGCGGTCGTGCTCCTTGCCGCCGTAGCGGTAGCCGTCGACCGTGAACAGGACGACCGGTTCGACCTGTTGGAAGCGGTCCAGGACACTGCGGGCGCCGAAGTCGGGGGCGCACGAGGTCCACACGGCGCCGACGGCGGCCGACGCCAGGAACGCCGTGACCGCCTGCGGCACGTTGGGCAGATAGCCGCTCACCCGGTCACCGGGGCGTACGCCAAGGGCGCGCAGCTCGGCCGCGAGCGAGCCGACCTGGCGGCGGAGCTCCGCCCAGCTGATCTCCACGGGCTCGTGGGTCTCGTCGACGTGCAGCAGCGCGGGGGCGTCGGCCCGCGCGGGGTCCTCTGCGGCGCGCAGCGCGTGTTCGGCGTAGTTCAGGGTGGCGCCCGGGAACCACTGGGCGCCGGGCATCGTTCGATCGGCAAGGACAGCTTCGTACGGGGAGGAGAAGCGGATGTCGAACCAGTCGGCGACGGCTTGCCAGAAGGTCTCGAGTTCGGCGACGGACCAGCGGTGGAGAGCCGGGTATCCGCCCTCGGCCGGTGCTCCGTAGCGCTCGGCGGCCCAGGCCTGGAAGCGGGTGATCCGCGCGGCGGCGATGCGGTCGGAGTCCGGCTGCCACAGGGGCGCGGGCTGCGGATCGGGGTTCGCTGCTGAGGTCATCGGTCGGCTCCCGGGCTGTAACGCGTGGTCTGCGTGTGTCCCGCGCACACGCGAGGGGTGTGCGCGGGAGGCGGCTGGAAGGGACGATGCCATGTGATCGTCTTCCGCACCAGGGTGGTCCTCGCATAGTCGGCGGCCCGGGCATATGGCGCCACCACGGGTGAACGGCAGTTGAACAAACCGCGCACGGGGCCGTCCGGGTGGCAGGGTGAGCTGCATGAACGGCGATGACCTGGTGCGCTCGGTGAAAGCGGTCGGCTCGGTGCACGGGTTGCGGGCCTTGCGCTCGGCCCTGTCGCGGCGCCGCACGGACGCGCGGGACCTGCCGCGGCGCGGCCCCGAGCGCGCCCGGGTGCCGGGGGCGGTGATCGGGGCCGAGCCGTGTCCGGGTGGCGGCGTGGTGCGCTTCGCGCGTTCCGAGCTCCAGGTGCGGGTCGCCGTGGGCGGCGCCGTGTTCTGGGGCTGGGACGGAGCGGGACCCGAGCCGTCGTACGCCTTGGCCGGCCGGGCGCCCGAGCCGGACGCGCGGGCGGTCCTTGAGCCGGACAAGGACGGCGGCTGGCGAGTGGTGTCCGAGCGGCTGACCGTGGTCATCTCCCGGCACGGCGCGGTGGAGGTATGCGCACCGGGCGGCGGGGTGCTCCGCCGTGAGCTGCCGCCCCGCTGGTGGGAGCCGGTCGGCGGGGGCCCGGCCCGGTGGCTGCAACGCTCCGAAGTGGCCGCCGACGCACGGTTCTTCGGGCTCGGCGGACGCTCGGGCGGGCCCCGCCTGCGGGACGGTTCGTACCGTCTGTGGAACACCGACCCGGGCGGCGCCTTCGGCCCCGGCGACGACCCGCTGTACATCACCATGCCCGTCCAGCTGGTGGTCGCGGACGCGGGGACCCACCTCGCGTTCTACGACAACACGTGGGACGGCCGGGTGCTGCTGCGTGAGGGAGAGGAGGGCGCGGGCTCCGGGCACGACCGGCCCGGCGGAAGCGAGCTGCGTATGGACGGCGGACCGTTGCGGTGCTGGGTGGTGGCGGGCACGCCGGCGCGGGTCCTGCAGGGCTGGACGGCGCTCACCGGCGCGCCCGCGCTGCCGCCGTCCTGGGCTCTCGGCCCCCAGCACGCCCGTTGGGGGTTCGGCAGTGAGCGTGAGGTGCGGCGGATCGCGGCCGGATACGGCGAGCGCGGGCTGCCGCTCTCCGCGCTCCACCTCGACATTGACCACCTCGATGCCCACCAGGTCTTCACCGTCGACCGCCGCGCCTTCCCGACGCTGCCGCGGTTGGCCGAGGACCTGGCGAGGGACGGTGTCCGGCTGGTCTCCATCGTCGACCCCGCGGTCCGTGCGGAGCGCGGGAACGCGGTGTACGAGAGCGGCCTCGGCGCCGGGGCCTTCATCAGGGATGCCCGGGGGCGGGAGGTGCGGGGTCAGGTGTGGCCCGGGGAGTGCGCCTACCCGGACTTCACGGACCCGAAGGCGCGCGCTTGGTGGGGCGGGCTCTACCGGGAGCGGCTCGACCAGGGGTTCGCCGGGGTGTGGCACGACATGAACGAGCCGGTGTCCTTCGCGCCCTTCGGCGATCCGACGCTGCCCAGATCAGCCCGGCACGATCTGGAGGGCCACGGCGGCGACCACCGTGAGGCCCACAATGTGTACGGGCTCTCGATGGCGCGGGCCGGCTACGAGGGGCTGCGCCGGCTGCGGCCCGAGGAGCGCCCCTTCCTCTTTTCGCGTTCGGGGTGGGCCGGGATGCAGCGCTACGGCGGAGCCTGGTCGGGCGATGTGACGACCGGCTGGCCCGGCCTGCGCGCCTCGCTCTCGCTCGTCCTGGGCCTCGGCCTGTGCGGAGTGCCGTACTCGGGGCCCGATGTGGGCGGCTTCACCGGCACGCCCTCACCCGAGCTGTATCTGCGCTGGTTCCAGCTCGGCGCCTGGATGCCACTGTTCCGTACGCATTCCGCGAAGTGGGCGGGGCGGCGCGAGCCCTGGGAATTCGGGGCCGCCGTCCTCGAAGGGGCGCGGGCGGCACTGGCCGAACGGCGGCGACTGCACCCGTACTTCGAAACGCTGGCCCAGCTGGCGCGGATGACGGGCGCTCCCTATGTGCGCCCGCTGTGGTGGGGCGCGCCGGCCGACCGGGCGCTGCGCGCGTGCGAGGACGCCTTCCTGCTGGGTGACGCGCTGCTCGTGGCCCCTGCTTTCGAGCGCGGCGCGGACCGGCGGGCGGTGCGGCTGCCGCGCGGGCGCTGGTACGACACCGTCACGGGCGAGGCCCATGACGGTCCGGGGCAGGTGCTTGTGGACGCTCCGCTGTCCCGGATCCCGGTCCTCGCCCGTGCGGGGTCGGTGATCCCGGTGCGCGGCGAGCACGGGGGCATGGAGCTGGAGGTGTGGGCGCCGGCGGCCGGCCGCACCGGAGGCGGCGTGGTGGTCCGGAACGTGGGGGACGGCTGGGAGCCCGCGAAGGTGGAGCGGTTCTCGACCCGGGTCGTCGACGGCCGGGTGGTGGTGGAGCGGGTCGGCGGCGCGGACGACGAGGTCGGATACCCGGTGCGGGTGCGCGGGGCGGCGCGCTGAACCGCCGCCGGACGCGGCGCCGCTCAGCCGGCCGGGCCGTCGTGGCACACCTGCCCCGCCGGGCGCGCCCCCGCTCAGCCCGCCGACCCGCCGCCGCACACCTGCCCGTACTCCCCCGCCGCTCAGCCGACCGGGCCCTCGCCGCACACCTGCCCGTACTCTCCCGCGAACCACCTGCGGGCCGCCTCCGTATGGAGTGGGAAGGCCAAGTCGGCGGGTTCCCGCAGCAGTTCCCAGCCCTCGCTCTCGTCGGTGGGCAGCGAAGGCGGCAGCGCGACGGCCGGGCGCGCGGGCAGCAGTCCGAACAGCAGCAGGTGCTGGGGCGAGCTCAGGGCGTCGGCGAGACGTACGTCCTCGGCCGGCAGCTCGATGCCGGTCTCCTCCCGGAGCTCGCGCACCACGGCGTTCTGCCATGTCTCGCCGTGGTCGATGAAGCCACCGGGAAGGGCGAGCCCGCCGCGCTTCGGCTCGATGGTGCGGGTGATCACGATCAAGCCGCTCCCGTGCGCGCCGGTGACCGGCAGGAGCGCGACGGCGACGGGGAGCGGATTGCGGTAGGCGGTCGTGCCGCAGGCAGGACAGGAGCGGGGCCAGCCGCGCGGGGTGTCGTACGGGGACCCGCACGCACCGCAGTGGGAGTCCAGAAGGGGCTGCTTCGGGGTGGCGGTCACGCGCGGACTCTAACCGATCACCTTTAGCTGTAAGCGAGTTGACCTGATGGAGGGTGTGCGCATGACACGACGTACTCGAAGTACGCGACGTACTCGAAGTGCACGACGTACCGAACTTCGAGGCAGGGCACGAAGGTCACCGGCGGCCAGGCTGCGCGCCCTCGCCGTCTGCGCCGCCGCGCTGCTCACGGTCACCGCTCTCGCCCCCGCCGCCCGGGCCACGCCCCGGCCGAGGGCGCCGCGCGACTTCGTGGCGCTGAGCTCCGTCGACGCCACGATCATCCAGGAGATGCGGTACATCACGCCGCACGACTTCGTGGGCGAGCCGATCGACGGTTACCGGCAGCCGCTGTGCATCCTGACCCGGCCCGCTGCCGAAGCGCTGCACCGGGCCCAGCTGAGGCTGCTGCGGCAGGGCTACTCCTTGAAGGTGTACGACTGCTACCGGCCGCAGCGGGCCGTCGATCACTTCGTACGCTGGGCGAAGGATCTGGACGACGAGCGGATGAAGGCGGAGTTCTATCCGCGGGTCGCCAAGTCGAGGCTGTTCGCGGACGGTTACATTGCCGAGAAGTCCGGGCACAGCCGGGGCAGCACCATGGATCTGACCCTCATCAAGCGGCCCGCTCTGCCCACCCGCCCCTACCACCCTGGCCAGCCACTCGCGCCCTGCTATGCGCCGCGCGCCGAACGGTTCCCCGACACCTCCGTCGACATGGGGACGGGGTTCGACTGCTTCGACACCCTGGCCCACACCGACGATCCCCGCATCCAGGGTGCGCAGCGGGCGAACCGGCAGTTCCTCAAGGGCACGCTTGAGGCGCAGGGCTTCGTCAACCTGCCCGAGGAGTGGTGGCACTTCACGTATCAGCCGGAGCGTTTTCCGGACACCTACTTCGACTTCCCCGTGGCCTGGCGGTCGGTCGCCGGACACTGAGCCCGCAGCATTCCACTTCTTTGCCCCGCCCCGGACAACTACCTCGCCATGTGCGCTGCGGGCGATCTCGTCCTCGGTTCCAGTTGTGGTTGGAGCGGGTGTCCGGAGCCACCCCCGTCGGTCCCGGGCACCCGCTCTGTCTTCTCGGACGCGAAGCAGCCGTATCCGGTTCTCCGTGGAACGATTAGGTTCAGCCGCATGACGAAACCTACGTTCGAGTCGTACGAGGAGTTCTGGCCCTACTACGTGGCGATGCACTCCAGGGCCGCCACGCGCTGGGTTCATCTGACGGGCACCCTCACGGGGTTCGCGGTCAGCGCTTACGGCCTCGCGCGGGGGCGCAAGCGCTACGCCCTGGCCCTCCCGCTCATCGGGTACGGGACCGCGTGGCCCGCACACTGGTTCATCGAACGGAACAATCCGGCCTCCTTCGGGCACCCAGCCTGGTCACTGCGCGGTGACCGGCAGATGATCCGCATGATGCTGGCCGGGCGCGACCGCGAGCTGGGGGAGATCGCCTCGAAGTGGCTCGCCGGAAACCGCTGAGCCCGGACCTGGACCCGTTCCAGGACGTGGACCCCTTCCAGGGACCCGGACCCGGACCCGGATCCGGCCACGCTCCCGACCCGGATCCGGCCCGGCCCGACCGCCCCTCCCCAACCCCCGCCACCCGTGGCACACTTCTGACGTTCCGTCAGGTAACCGTGCCGGGAGGGGCCTTGACCGACGCACGTACACATACGCCTGTGGTCGCGGGCTGGTTCACGGATGCGCGGGGGCAGGACTTCCGGCTGCTCGGCACCCGGTGCACCGCCTGCGCATCCGTCTTCTTTCCGCGTGAGGACTCCTTCTGCCGCAACCCCGCTTGCGCGGGCGGCGAGCTGGCGGAGGTCCCCCTGTCCAAGCGCGGCCGGGTGTGGTCGTACACGGACGGCCGCTACCGTCCCCCCTCCCCCTACGTGTCCGATCCCCAGGTGGCGTGGGAGCCCTACACCCTGGTCGCCGTCGAGCTTGCGGCCGAGCGGATGGTGGTGCTCGGCCAGGCCGCGCCCGGCGTGAGCACCGCCGACCTCGCGGTCGGTATGGAGGTCGAGGTGGTGCCCGGCGTGCTCAACGAGGAGGCCGGGACCGTCTGGACGACCTGGCACTGGCGGCCCGTGGAGGTGGCGGTATGAGCAGCGGCGACATCGCGGTCCTGGGTGCGGGGATGCACCCGTGGGGCAAGTGGGGGCGCGGCTTCGTGGAGTACGGAACCGTCGCCGCCCGGGCGGCCCTCGCCGACGCCGGGATCGACTGGACGGATGTGGACTCGGTGGTCGGCGCCGACACCGTGCGCGGCGGCTACCCCGGACATGTGGCCGGGGCGACCTTCGCGCGGGCGCTCGGCTGGCAGGGCGCGCGGGTCACCAGCGTGTACGCGGCCTGCGCCTCCGGAGCCCAGGCGGTCGGCGCGGCGCGGGCGCAGATCCTGGCCCAACTGGTCGACGTGGTACTGGTGGTGGGGGCCGACGCCGCCCCGAAGGGGTTCTTCGCGCCGGCCGGCGGGGAGCGCCCCGATGACCCGGACTGGCTGCGGTTCCGGGTGCTCGGCGCGACCAACCCCGCCTACTTCGGCCTCTACGCCCGGCGCCGCATGGCGCTGCACGGCGACACGGTCGACGACTTCGCCCAGGTCAAGGTGAAGAACGCGGCCGCCGGCGCGCTCAACCCGAACGCCCGGTACCGCAAGGCGGTCAGCGCCGAGGAGGTGGCCGCCTCCGCCGTGGTCGCCGATCCGCTGCGCCTCCTGGACATCTGCGCCACTTCGGACGGCGCCGCGGCGCTCGTGCTGACCAGCATGGAATTCGCCCGGCGGCACGGCGCCGCCGCCCCGGTCCGCATCCGCGCCGTCTCGACGGTGTCCCCGACCTACCCCCAGGCGGTCCTCGACCTCCCCGACATTGCCACGGATTCGGCGATCGCCGTGGAGCCCGCGCCGTTCTCCTTCCGGGCGTCCATCGCCCGGGCCGCGTACGACGAGGCCGGCATCGGGCCCGATGAGCTGTCGCTGGCCGAGGTGTACGACCTGTCCACCGCCCTGGAACTGGAGTGGTACGAAGACCTCGGGCTCTGCGGGACGGGCGAGGGCGCCAAGCTCGTACGGGACGGGGTGACCGCGCTCGGCGGACGCGTCCCGGTCAACACCAGCGGCGGCCTCGCGTCGTTCGGCGAGGCCGTGCCCGCCCAGGCCATCGCCCAAGTATGCGAATTGACGTGGCAGTTGAGGGGTACGGCCGGAGCCCGGCAGGTGGCTGGGGCACGGGTCGGGATCACCGCGAACCAGGGTCTTTTCGGGCATGGCTCGGCGGTGGTGGCGGTGCGTTAGGGGCGCACGGGCCGGGAGGGGACAGGGAGAGCGACACCGCGCCGCTGCAGGCGACAACCGCCTTTGCTGCGCGGCATCTTGACGCTCCATCACCACAGGTGAAAACTTCCCGTTACCTCTCGGCACCGCCGTGTCACAGGGCTCCGGCCCATCCACCACGCAGCCCTTCGATCCAGGGGTGGCCATGACGGACAAGTTCGTCGCCGCGATCGACCAGGGGACCACGTCCAGCCGCTGCATCATCTTCGACCAGGACGGCGCGATCGTCGGCGTCGACCAGCGCGAGCACCGGCAGATCTTCCCCAAACCCGGCTGGGTGGAGCACGACGCCACCGAGATCTGGGCCAAGGTGCAGGCCGTCGTGGCGGGCGCGCTCGCCCGGTCCGGTCTGCGGTCCCAGGACCTCAGCGCGCTCGGCATCACCAATCAGCGTGAGACGACCGTGCTGTGGGACCGGGCGACCGGCAAACCTGTGCACAACGCGATCGTCTGGCAGGACACCCGTACCTCCGCCGTCTGTCACGAACTCGCCGCCGATGTCGGCCAGGACCGGTTCCGTGACGCGACGGGGCTGCCGCTGGCCAGTTACTTCTCGGGGCCCAAGGCGGCCTGGCTGCTCGACAACGTGCCCGGCCTGCGGGCGCGCGCCGAGCGCGGTGAGATCGCCTTCGGGACCATCGACTCCTGGCTGATCTGGAACCTGACCGGCGGCACGTCCGGCGGCGTCCACGTCACCGATGTCACCAACGCCTCACGCACCCTGCTCATGGACCTCGAAACCCTGCGCTGGGACCCCGCGATCCTCGCCGCGATGAACGTGCCGCAAGCCGTGCTCCCCGAGATCAGGTCGTCGGCCGAGGTGTACGGCACGGCCGTCGGCCGGCTGGCCGGTGTGCCCGTCGCCTCCGCGCTCGGCGACCAGCAGGCGGCCGTCTTCGGGCAGGCCTGCTACGACCCGGGCACGGCGAAGAACACGTACGGGACCGGGAGTTTCCTGCTGCTCAACACCGGCGCCGCACCCGTGCCGTCGAAGAGCGGTCTGATCACCACCGTCGGATACAAGATCGGCGACCAGGCGCCGGCGTACTGCCTGGAGGGCTCCATCGCGGTCACCGGAGCGCTGGTCCAGTGGTTCCGCGACCAGCTCGGCATCATTCGCTCGGCGGACGAGATCGAGGCCCTCGCGGCGAGCGTCGACGACAACGGCGGGGCGTACATCGTGCCCGCCTTCTCCGGGCTCTTCGCGCCCTACTGGCGCTCGGACGCGCGGGGCGTCATCACGGGGTTGACGCGGTACGTGACCAAGGCGCACCTGGCCCGCGCGGTCCTGGAGGCCACGAGCTGGCAGACCCGTGAGGTCGTCGATGCCATGTTCCAGGACTCGGGTGTGCGGATCTCGACGCTGAAGGTGGACGGCGGCATGACCGCCAACGCGCTCCTGATGCAGCATCAGGCGGATGTGTTGGGGGTGCCGGTGATCCGCCCGAAGGTGGCCGAGACGACGTGCCTGGGAGCGGCCTACGCGGCCGGACTCGCCACCGGTGTCTGGTCGGGCCTCGACGAGCTGCGGACGCACTGGCAGCGCGATGCGCAATGGTCGCCGCGGATGGAGAGCCGGGTCCGTGAGCGCGAGTACGCCAACTGGCGCAAGGCCGTGGAGCGCAGCCTCGGCTGGCACGAGGAGGGCGCGCGGTAGGCGCCCCCGGCAAAGGGACGCGCGGCCCGTACCCCGGTCGGTGGGGGTACGGGCCGCGCCACACCCGCGAGGGTGTGAGGCGGCCTCAAGTGGCCGCGTGCTGGCGGGACTTGGCGGACACCGCCATGGCGTGCTCGACCACGCCGACGAGGATCTCCTTGACGGACTCGCGGACCCGCGCGTCGCACAGCAGGAGCGGCACCTCCGGGTCGAGGTCGAGGGCGGCGCGCACCGCGTCGGCGGGGTACCGCGTGGCGTCGTCGAAGCAGTTGACGGCGACCGTGAACGGGATGCCCCGGCGTTCGAAGTAGTCGATGCCGGCGAAGCAGTCCTCCAGGCGGCGGGTGTCGGCGAGGACGACCGCGCCGAGGGCGCCCTGCGCCAGCTCGTCCCACAGGAACCAGAAGCGGTCCTGGCCCGGGGTGCCGAAGAGGTAGAGCACCAGGTCCTCGCGGAGCGTGATGCGCCCGAAGTCCATGGCCACCGTGGTGGTGCTCTTGCCTTCCACACCGTCGAGGTCGTCGACGGGCCGGCCGGCCTCGCTGAGCCGTTCCTCGGTGCGCAGGGGACGGATCTCGCTCACCGCGCCGACCAGGGTGGTCTTGCCGACGCCGAAGCCACCGGCGACCAGGATCTTCAGGGTCACCGGATCGGCGTGCCGCTTCCTGCGGCTAGAGCGCCCGAAGGCCATTGATCACCTCGCGGAGAAGGGACTCGTCCGGCAGCTCGGCCGGCGGGACGGGTCGGGTTACGTGGACCAGGGCGTCGGCGACGAGATCGCCGACCAGGACGCGGACCACCCCGACGGGGAGGTCGAGTCCTGCGGCGAGTTCGGCGATCGACTGGGGTGCGTCGCCGCAGCGTTCGACGATCTCCACATGTTCCGGGGACAGCGTCTGGTCGCGGCCCGGGTCGTCGGCCGCGGGTTCCGGGACGACCACGGCGATCAGGTCGAGGCGATGCTGGCCCGCACTGGTGGTGCGGCCGCGCGTCATGGCGTACGGACGAACCACCGGGCCTGCGTCGGCGTCGAACCAGTGGAGCGGGCGGCCGGGCGGCGCCGACGGGTCCCCCGGCCGTTCCCCGGCCCGTTGGTCTGCGTCACTCATCGCGTCCCCCCGGTCATGGCGTACCCCCTCACCCTCCGGTGTGCAGGCCGGTCCGCGGTGCGGTGGCCAGGTGGACGCCGACCCGCTTGACCATGAGGGTCATCTCGTAGGCGACCTGACCGACGTCGGAGTCGGCGTCGGACAGGACGGCGAGGCAGCTGCCGTCTCCGGCGGCCGTCACGAAGAGGAAGGCGTCGTCGAGTTCGACGACGGTCTGGCGGACCCTGCCCGCGTCGAAGTGGCGTCCGACGCCCTTGGCGAGGCTGTGGAAGCCGGAGGCGACGGCCGCGAGGTGTTCGCCGTCCTCGCGGGTCAGGTCGCGCGAGGTTCCGGTCGCCAGGCCGTCGCCGGAGAGCACCAGGGCCTTGCGGATGGAGCCGACGCGGTCGACCAACTCGTCCAGGAGCCAGTTGAGTTCGCCGGAACCGCTCCCGGTGGCGTTGCGTGTTGCGGCTGAGTCTTGTGGCGCGGTCATCGACCGTCCCCCTCCGGTGTGGTTCGTCGTGCGGTGTCGCCTCGGTCCGGCGCGGACGGTCCTTCCGCGGTGTCCGAAGCTTCGTTGTGCCTGCGGCCGCGCTGCCAGCCACGCTGCAGGGCGGCCATCCGGTCGCGTACCTCGTCGGCGTCGCGCTCCGGCTCGGGCCCGCTGTCGGGTGCGGGCGCGGCGCGGTGGCCGCCGTCGGGGCCGTCCTTGAGCTGGGGGGCCAGGCTCGCCTGGCGGACCCGGCGGGGCAGCCCGTCCAGGGGTGCGTCGGCCGCGGGTTCCCGCGGTCCACCCGGGAGACTGCCCCAGGAAGGCGCGGAGCTGGGCGCGCCCGGCAGGCCGGCCGGGGTGGCCGGGGGCGCGGCGGGCGGCGGCTGGTCGAGGCCCGTGGGCCGTACCGGTGTCAGGCCCGGCGGCCGCGGCGCGGAGCGCGGGGGCTGCGGTGACGCGGGGTCGGGGCGGGGCCCGGGGCGGGGTGCCGAGGCACGGGGGACCTGGGGCCGGGCCGGCTGGGTGGCGCGCCGTTCGGGCAGCCGGTTCTCGAAGGCGCGGCGCACCTCGGGGGACGGTTCGGCGTCCGGTGCGGGGTGGCCGCGGCCGGGCCCGTCGACGCGCCTGCCGTTGTCGCTGACCAGGGTCGGCACCCGGTGGCGGCGCGGCAGCGGCAGGGGCTCCCGTTCCTCGCCCTCGTCGGCGCTCTGCTGGTGCTGCTGGCCCTCGTCGGCCGGCTCGGTGGCCCGGCGGGCGGAGCGCAGCAGTCCGCCGCGTCCCGTGTCGCTTCCCTCGCGCGCGGCCGGGGCTTCGAACACGGAGGGTTCGTCGAGGCCCAACGGGTCGAGCGGGGGCTCCAGTTCGACCGGGCCGTCGAGGACCGACTGGCCGGGGATGCCGACCGGCAGCGGGGAGAGCGCACGGCGCGGTGGCGCGGCGGCGTGCTCGTCGTCGTCGCGCCCGGAGGCGCGGTCGAGGCGGAATCCGGTGCCCTCGGTCTCGGGCGCGTCGGTGAGCAGGGTGGCCGGCAGGAACACGACGGCGGTGGTGCCGCCGTACGGAGAGGGCTGGAGCGAGACCCGTACGTTCTGGCGCTGGGCCAGCCGGCTCACCACGAACAGGCCGAGCCGGTCGGTGTCGGACAGTTCGAACTCGGGGGTCTCGGCGAGCCGCAGATTGGCGTCGAGCAGCATCTCCGGTGCCATGCCGAGACCGCGGTCGTGGATCTCCAGGGTGAAGCCGTTGGCGACCCGCTCACCGTGCACCTGGACGGCGGTGTGCGGGGGCGAGAACACCGTGGCGTTCTCCAGGAGTTCGGCGATGAGGTGGGTGAGGTCGGCGACGGCGGGGCCGCCCACGCCGAGGCGGGGCAGCCTGCGCACCTCGATGCGTTCGTAGTCCTCGACCTCGGCGACCGCGGCCCGTACGACGTCCATGAGCTGGACCGGCTTGCGCCACTGGCGGGAGGGGGCCGCGCCGGAGAGGATCACCAGGCCTTCGGCGTGCCGGCGCATGCGGGTGGTGAGGTGGTCGAGGCGGAAGAGGTCGGCGAGTTCGTCGGTGTCCTCGGTGCGCCGCTCCATGGTGTCGAGGAGCGTCAACTGGCGGTGCAGGAGCACCTGGTTGCGCCGGGCGAGGTTGACGAAGACCTCGGAGACGCCGCGGCGCATGTCGGCCTGTTTGACGGCGGCCTCGACGGCGGCGCGTTGCAGGGTGTTCAGTGCCTGGCCGACCTGGCCGACCTCGTCGCGTTCGTAGTCCAGGCGCGGCGCCTCGGTCTCGACGTCGACGCTCTCACCGGCGGCGAGGCGGCGCATCACGCTCGGCAGGCGGACGCCGGAGACCTCGTGGGCCTCCTTGCGGAGCCGGGTCAGGTCGCGGACGAGCTCGCGACCGATGCGTACGGACATGAACAGGGAGATCAGCAGGGCCAGGAAGCCGAGGACACCGGCGAGCCCGGCCTTGATCAGTACGTCGAAGGCGACCGGCTCGACGCGGTCCTGGTAGCGGTTGCCGGCCTCGGTGCCCAGCTGGGCGAGGTGGTCGAGGACGGGCGTGACGGCCTGCTGCCAGCGGGCGGCGTCGATGTGGTGCGGGTTCTTGGCGGGCCCCGCGTCGATGACGGCGGTCTCCGCGGTGCGCAGCGCTTCGGTGCCGGGGCCGGCCCAGTACTGCTGGAACCGCTCGCGTTCGGCGCTCGGCAGCAGTTCCAGGTTGGTGTCGTAGAGCAGTTCCCGGTTGGCCACCAGGTCGGATATGCGGCGCAGTTCGGGTGCGGTCGTCTTCGGGGTGATGAGGGAGGAGGCGACGAGGGCGTCCTCGCGGGAGAGCATTTCCCGGGCGCGGGTGACGCCGACGAGGGCCCGGCCCTGCTTGTCCATCTCCACGTTCTCCAGGGCGTGGAGATTCATGAGGAAGCCGTAGCAGGGGTCGATGAGGCGGTTGTAGAACTCCAGCGCCTGGGTCCGGCCGACCGTGCCCTGTTCGATGGAGTGACGCAGCGCGGCCACGGTGTCGAAGCCGGCGAGGGCCGCCTTGAGGTGGGACTTCGCGGTGCTCTGGAGGTCGCTCCGGACATCGGAGTCCTGCGCGGCGGCGCGAATCCTGGAGATCCCGGCGTCGGTGGCGGCGCGGCGGCTGCGCAGCGAGGTGAGGGCGTCGGCGGGGCGTTCGTCGGCGAGGTAGACGAGGGTCTGGCGCCGCTCCTGCTGGATGTCGCGGACGGTGTCCTCAAGGGGATAGCCGACCTTTTTGACGATGCGCGCCACGTCCATGAGTCCACTGGCCTGCCGACCGGTGAGGTAGGTGGAGAACCCCCACAGCGCGGTGAGGGAGACGAGCGGCACCAGCAACAACGCCACGATCTTCCTGCGGATGGACTTCCCGCGAAAGCGCATGGCCTCCCCCAGATCAACCGTCAACAAACGGCGTGAGCCTACTACTGACACGAAGACAACTCGAAGGCACGTCCGGACGATTTTCGGCCGCACTCGAACGTGCCGATCATGAGTTGTCCTGGTATTCCGGGAGATGACGACCCGGGCCCGGCCGAGGGTCACCCGTCATGGCCGCTTTTCGACCGCTGTGGCAGATGGCTGGAATTCTGCGTTCCGGCCAAGTGTCCGGAATCTTCGGGGAGTTCCGTTCGTCTGTCTGTACGGAGCGTTTGTGGGGCTGGGGCACTTACGGGGCACACGGGTGTCAGGAAGCGATGGCAGCCGGGCCGTGGACCGCAGGGGCGGAGCCGCGGGGCGGACGAGGCATCGGGGCTCCACGGGTGGGGAGGAATGCAGGTATGAGCGTTGAACAGCAGCCGCTGTGGGTGGAGGAACCTGCTGTGCGACCGCGACTGCCCGACCCGGTCCGCACCGCGGCCGTGCGCGCCGTCATCATCGTCGCGGCGACCCTGATGCAGGCGGTGATCGCCGTGCTGTCCACGCTGGCCGACTCCTGGCTCGCCTTCCCGATGGTGATCAGCAGTGTCGGCAGCACGGTCCTAGCTACATGGGGCGTGCTGGACGTGTGGGTCACCCGCCAGGTGTGGAACCAGCGCAACGGCGTGGTGTCGGTGCCGAGCAGCACGGCGCGCAAGCTGCGCAGGGAGCGCCGCCGGGCTCGGCGGGCCGCCCAGACGGCGGGGCACGGGTCCCGAATACGGTCCCACCGGGCCCCGGCCCACTCCGCCGACGGCTCGCGCCAGGGGCTGTCCCGCGCCTGAGCGGGACGCGCCCCCGAGCGAGCCGGGCCCCGGCACACTCCGCGGACGGCTCGCGCCAGGGGCTGTCCCGCGCCTGAGCGGGACGCGCCCCCGAGCGCTGTCCCGCGCCTGAGCGGGACGCGCCCCCGAGCCGCGTGCGTCAACTCCCTTGCGGGGCCGGCTTCTTGTACATGCGGGTCGCCGTGATCTCGCCGTGCACGGTCTCGCCGGCGGTCGCCTGCTGGGGCAGACCGGGCCGCAGATGCTCTTCGACGCTGATGTACTTCAGGCCCGCCCGCAGGTCCGCGTCATTGCGCAGCCTGATCACGAGGGGGAACTCGGCGAGCGCCGTCGTGTCGAACAGGCCGGTGGTGTACAGCAGTTGGACGCCCAGCGCGTCGGACACGGCGCGCTGGAGCTCCAGGAGGTACGTCGCGTTGGCGCGGCCGATCGGATTGTCGAGGAAGAGAGTGCCGGCGTGGCGGTGCTTGTCGCGGCCCCGGTCGTTGCTGCGCAGCGCCGCCATCGTGCAGTACAGGGCGATCGCGGCGGTGAGCAGCTGGCCGCCGGAGAACACGTCGCCCATCTGTCCGACGGGGACGCGCTCGGCGCGCAGGACCGCGTCCGGCTTGAGGATCTCCACGGCGATGCCACGCGGCTCCAGGGCCGCCTGCACGCCGCGCAGCAACAGGGACATGCCGTCGCGGCGCAGGTCGGAGTTCTTCCGCACGGCGGCTCGGGTGGCCTCGTCGATGACTTCGCCGAGCCGTCCGGTGAGGGTGGCCTGGTCGGGCTCGTCGAAACGGATCCGCAGGAACTCCTGGCCCGACCACTCGCCGAGGCCCTCGGGGAGCTGGGACAGGCGCTGGGCGGAGCGCAGCGTGGTGAGGGCCGACTCCACCAGGCCGCGCAGCCGGTCCACGATGGAGTCGCGGTTGCGCTCCAGCTGGGCCAGCTCGTCGGTCAGGACGCGCAGCCGGGGTTCGAAGGCGGTGGCCCAGGCGGCGGCGTGCTCGGGCAGCGCGGCGGCGGGCAGTTCGCGGATCTGCTGGCGGGCCGGGGTGCGGACCTGCTCGTAGCGGGTGGCGTTGGCGTGCCGCACCAGGATGTCGCTCGCCTCGCGCACCGCGGAGTCGGCGGCGGAGAGGTCGCCGGAGCAGCCGCGCAGGGACCGGCGCGTTTCGGCGGCGGAGTGCCGGGCCTCCTCCAGGGTGCCCGGGTAGGGCTCGGGCACGCTCTCCTCGTCCGGGGCCTGGCCGCTGTCGCGCAGCAGATCGCGCAGGAGCGCCGCGGTCTCGTCGAAGCCGCCCGCCGCGTCCTCGGCCGCCCGGTGCGCGGTGAGCAGTTCGGCGTGGGCCGCGCGGGAAGTCTCCAACTCGTCGGTGCGGGTGGCGAGTTCGGCCGTCGCGGTGCGCAGCAGCGCCTGGGCCTGTGCGGCGTCGGCCGGTACTTGCTCGTCGGGGAGCTCGGTGTGCGTCCCCCCGTCCGCGGGCGCCAGACGCTCGGCCTCGCCGCGCAGCCGGCCGAGCTGCTCGCTCGCCGTGGACGCGCGGGTCTCCAGCATCTGGACGAGCGACTCGGCGCGGGCCGCGGCCGCCTGGCGGGACGGGCCGTCCGCGCCGTCGGTGCCTTCGAGCAGGGTCGCGGCGCGGGTGCGCACCTTGTTGGTGAGCCGGTCGAGCTCGGCGAGGGCCGCGCTCTCGTCGCTCTCGGCGCGGGCCTGTTCGGCGCGCAGGTCGGCGCCGACGCCGACCTTCTCGTACAGCTGGGAGGCGGCCCGGTAGGCCTCGCGCAGGGCGGGCAGCGCGGTGCGCGGCGCGTCGGCGTCGGGCTGGGGGAGGTTCTCGGGGACGCCGGCGATCTCGGCGCGTTCGGCGCGCAGCGCGCGGGAGGTGCGGTGCGCGTCGTCGGCGGCGCGCTGGGCGGCGCGGCGGTCCTCGTCGGCCGCCTTGGCGCGCTCCAGGAGGGTGTGGGCGCGGGCCTCCGACTCGGCCGCTTCGTCGGCGAGTTCGCGGAGCTTGACCTGCCAGCCGGCCCGCTCGCGGAGCCGGAAGGCGAGTCCGGCCAGGGCGTCGGCAGCGCGGCGGGCGCGCTGGGCGGCTTCTTGGCGCTCCTCGCGGATCCGTGCGGTGTCGGCGGCGGCCTCGTCGGCCTCGGCCCGTACCGTGCGGGCTTCGGCCAGTTGCCGTGCGGCTTCCTTGGCGCTTTCGCGGGCGGTGTGGGCGGCGGTGGCGAGCTCGGCGAGCATGCCGGGCGGGCAGTCGGCGCGCCAGGCGCCGATGCGGGCGGCGAGCGAGCGGTCCCCGGCGAGCCGGGCGGCGAGGGTGCGGATCTCCTCGTCGCGGGCGGTGGCTCGGGCGCGCAGCGTCTGCCGTTCCTCGTCGGCGGCGTGCTCGTCGTGCATGGCCGGATTCGGCGGCACGAGGAAGACGCCGCTGTCCGTGCCGGAGTCCGCGGCCGGGACGGGTGCGAGCAGCGCCGCGGTCGTGCCGACGGCGACGGCGGAGCGCGGCAGCAGGGCGGCGCCGGCCAGGGCTTCGCGGGCCCGGGCGTGCGAGGCGGGATCGGTGATGACGACACCGTCGACGAGCTCGGGGCGGGCGGCGAGGACGGCTGCGTGGTCGGCGGGAGCGACGGCCTGGGCGAGGTAGCGCCAGCCGGGCAGCGCGGGGATGCCGTGCTCGCCCAGGTACTCGACGGTCGCGAGCACATCGGCGCTGGGCGGCAGGAGGCCGCCGTCGCCGAGTGCGCCGAGGATGCGCGCGTCGTCGGCCGCCGCGGTCCGCAGATCGAAGAGCTGACGCTCGGCGGAGGCGACGCTCTGGTCGAGAAGGGCACGAAGCTCATCGGCGCTGCGGTCCAACTCCCCTGCAGTGAGGGCACTTTGGATGTGCTGCGCGCTCTGGGCACTCTGGGCGCTGTCGCCGTCGTGCCTGCGGGGCTCGGGTACGCCGGAGCGGCCGGTGGGCAGGCTGAGCAGTTCGGCGAGGCGCTCCTCGGCGGCGAGCGATTCGGCGGCCCTGCGCTCGGCGTCGTAGACCTGCTCGGCGGCGCGGGCACCGTCCTCGGCGCGGGCCGCCGCCAGTTCGGCACGGGCCTCGACGGAGGCGGCCTCGCGGGCCCGGTCGGCGGCGGCGCGCGCGGCTTCGCGGGCCGTGTCCCAGTCGGCCACGGCGGCCTTCTCGGCATCGCTCGCCGCGAGCGCGGCACGGGCCGGGTCGGCGTCGGGCGCGCTGTCGTCGAGCCAGCCGGCGCGTACGGCTTCGGCGGTCTCCTGCTCGACCTCCGCGAGGCGCTGGCGCAGATGGCCTGCCTCGCTGCGGGCCCGCTGGGCCTCGGTCGCGGCGACCGTCGCGTCGCGGTGGGCGGCCTCGCCCACTTCTTGGAGCCCGGCGGAGCGTTCCTCTTCCTCAGCGGCGACCCGTTCGCCGTCCTCGGCGGCGGATTGCAGGGCCCGTACGAGATCGGCGGCGGCCCTGGCGCGGGCTGCGAGGGCTGGGGCCGCGTCCCGTTCGGCTTCCTGGATGGCGGCGGCGACGCGGGCCGAGCGGTCGGCGGCGGCGCGGTGGCGCAGGACGGCCTCCGCGGCCTGCCAGGCCGAGTGGAGCGTACGGGCGTCGGCCAGTTCGCGGCGCTGCGCGGTGGCCGCCTTCTCGGCGACGGCGAGCGCCAACGAGGCGTGCCGGTAGGCGAGTTCGGAGGCGATCAGGGAGCTGCGGCCGCGGGCCTGCTCGGCGAGGGTGACGTGGTGGGCGGCGGCGGTGACCTGCTGGGCGAGGTCGGTGGCGCGGCCGCGCTCGTCACCGGCGCGGGCCGCCAGGCGCCGGGCGAGCGTACGGGTGCGCCGTTCGGCACCGGTGTGGATGTCGCGGGCGCGGGCGCGGGTCTCGGCGGCTTCGACGATCCGGTTGAGGAGGTCCACCGAGCCTGCGGTGAAGTCGCGTTCGGCGGTGAGTTCGGCGCGGCGGCCCAGCTTGTTGCCGAAGCCGCTGACGAGGTCGGCGAGGCCATCGGTGTCGCGGGTGTCGGTGACGGCACGGAGCAGCAGGTCGGTGAAGTCGGAGTCCTTCTTGACCGCGAAGAGGCCTGCGGCCTCGCCCTCGTCGGCGTTCATCTCCCGCTGGTAGCGGAAAAGTTCCGGGTCGAGGCCCAGATCGCCGAGGTGTTCGTTCCAGCGGTCGTGGATCTCCTCCCAGTACACCTCCAGGTGCGGGTAGGCCTTGGTCGCCTCGGTGACGGCGTCGCGGAAGCCCTTCATGGTGCGGCGCCGGCCCTGGGCGCTGGAGGTGCCTTCGGCGGAGGGCCGCATCGCGCTGGACTCGGCGACCGGCAGCGAGTCGAGGCTGAGGCCGGGGCCGGGCCGGAACGAGTACCAGGCTTCGGCGAACTTCCGCGGGTCGTTGGAGACTTGGCGCCCGCGCCACTCGCTGACCTTGCCCACCACGACGAGCTCACCGGTGAGGGTGTGCTGCCACTCCAGGGCGACGTGCCCGCAGTCGTCGGCGAGCAGGAACTTGCGCAGCACGCCGGAGCTGGCGCCGCCCAGGGTGTTGCGGTGGCCCGGCAGCATCACGGAGAAGATCAGCTTGAGCAGGACGGACTTGCCGCCGCCGTTCTCCAGGAAGAGCACGCCCGCGGGGGCCGGGCGGCGCGGCGGGCCGACCGGCTCGTCCTCGAAGAACTCCGCCTGCGCGGGGGCCGGGTGTGGCACGGGCGCGCCGACTCCCCGCAGGTCAAGCACGGTGTCGGCGTAGCGCGCACCGGCGGGTCCGATGGAGTAGAGGCGGACCCGGGACAGCTCGTACATGTCGGCGGACTCTCGTGAGGGTGGAGGCGGGTGGAGCGGGGGTGCGGCTTGAGCGCGGGGCGGTTCGGGCGGGGTGCGGGGCGGTTCGGCCGGGTGCTGCGTGCTGCGTGCTGCGTGCTGCGTGCTGGGTCAAGAGTGGAACGGCAGTCCTGCGTCGGCCGCCAGTTCCAGGTCGTCGGCGTCGGTGGGAGGCAGGAGGGTGGCGCTGCCGTCGGTGACCGCGACCACGCCGAGCTCGATCAGCTCGGTCAGGGCGGCGCTGCCGGCCATGTCGCGGACCTGCAACTGGTAGCGGGCTGTGGTGCGGTAGGCGCCGCCCGCGTCGTCCCCGGTGCGCTGGAGGAAGCCGGACTCGGTGAGGAAGGCGACGGCCTTGGCGACGATGCCGGTGGTGGAGCCGGCTAGCCGGCGGGCGTCCTTGGTGGCCCCGGTGGAGCTGCGCCGTGCGTAGATCCGCCAGGCGGCCTCAAGGCCGGGGGCGCCGGTCTCGGGGTCGGTGTTCTCGCCGGTCTCCTCGGCGCGCTCTTCGAGGCGGCGGCAGGCCTGCCGGACGAAGGCGTCGACGCCGTTGACGGTGATGCGGCCGATGTAGCCGTCGTCGGCGAGGTCTTCGGGGCGGGGGAAGGCGAGGGCGGCGACGGCGAGGTGGGCCAGGCCGTGCAGGAAGCGGTCGGCGGAGTCGGGGGCGGCGGCGCGGCGCGCGTAGTCGCCCATGCGGACGGCGAAGACTGAGTCTTCGGCGGCCGTCACGGCCATGCCCGCGCGGGGCGACACCTCCAGGACGATCAGGCCGAGGCCGGCCGCGACGGCGTCCGCGAGGCGCGCGAACGCGGGGTCCTCGCGGTGGCGGCGCAGCAGTTCGCCGTACTCCGCGTCGCGGGCGGGGAGCAGCTTGGGCTGGAGCCCGAAGGCGACGAGACGGGCGGCGTCGGCGGCGTCGGCGGGGGTGATCCGGCCCTCCCCGCCGGGGCCAGTGCTGGTGCCGGTGCCGGGTCCATGGCCGGCCCCGGCGGAGGTGGGTCGGGGCTCGGCCCCCGTCCCGGGCGCGGGCGAGGTGGGCCGGCCCTCGCCGCCGGTGCCGGGTGCGGCGGACGCCGGGGCCTCGGCGTCGTCGCTGAACGCGGGCTCGGGGTGGTGGTCGGTCACGGGGTGGTCTCCTTGGTGCGTACGGTGCTGGGCGCGGCGGGGTGAGCGCCTGCGGCGCGCTTCTCCCCCACCCCGCCCCTTCCCGAGACCCTCCGGGGGTGGGGAGGGAGGGCTCTGCGGGGGCTGCCGGTCGGGCGCGGACCGTGCGTGGTTGCTCGCGCAGTTCCCCGCGCCCCTGACAACACCGGGCAGGCGGCACCCTCAGCCCGTCCGGCGATCGCGGACGAGCGCCGTTCAGGCGCGAACGGGGTCCGGGGCGGAGCCTCGGGGTCGCGGGTGGGCCGGGGCAGAGTCCCGAGGCCACGCGTAACCCAGGACAGAACCCCGTGGCTTCGGGTGGGCCGGGGCGGAGTCCCGGGGTTGGTGTGCGGCGCGCGGGGGGTCACGACGACTCCGTTCGGCCTGCGGCCATCCCGACCGTGTCCAGCAGCGCCGTCCCCACGATCAGATCCGCCCCGCCGAACTCCGGGTCGTCGAGCTGTGTGCCGTCGTCCACCGCGAACAGCAGGCGCTCCTCGCCCTGGCGGTAGGCCGTGCCGACCGGCGGGCTCGCCGCGTGGATCGCCAACAGGGCGACCAGGTATGGCAGTTCGGCGTCGCCGCGGCGGCGGGCGTCGGCGAGCAGACCCGACAGACGGCGGGGCGCGTCGTGTTCCAGGTCGAGGAGTTCCATGGCGGAGGACAGCTGCTCCTCGCTGAAGCGGCTGTCGTCGGGCGTGGCGATCAGATCGGGCTCGGGCATTTCCGCGCCGAGGTGCTCCCGCTCCAACGGCGGTGTCAGCAGTATGTCCACCAGGTCGCCGACCCGTACGGCGACCGGGGTGCGCAGGCCGGTGCCGCGGGCGAAGAAGGCGTCGGTCACCCGGATCGCGTCCGTCACCGGCAGCGGAAGCAGCGGGGCGACCAGCTGGCCGTACAGGTCGAGGCCGGAGCGGGCGGCCGGGCGGGCGAAGGCCTGGCGGTCCTGTTCGGCGCGGAACAGCGGGCCCGCCTCCAGGAGGCGGGACTGGAGCTGGGTGTGGCGGCGGATGCAGTCCTTGACGATGTCGACGAGCTCGGCGGCGCGGCGCTTGTGCTCCGCTTCCTCCGCCTCGTCGCGGGCCTTGCGGATGTTGGTGAGGATCGCGTTCTCGTGCCGGTAGCGGTCGGCGACGTGGTCGAGGGCCTCGGCGATCATGTCGGGCACCGCGTTGAGCCAGTCGACCGCGCGGACGTTGCGCCGGGTCGCCTCCAGGGTGCGGCGCAGCGTCTCGGCGTACTGCACCGTACGGTAGCGGGCCTGTTCGGCGGCGAGCTGGGCGTCGGCGAGGCGGCCGCGGCTGATCAGGATCTCCAGCTTGACCTCGGCCGCGATCTGGGCGCTGGTGACGTCGGTGTCGAGGGCGCCCACCAGGACGTTGACGGCCTCGTCGGTGGTGCGCAGATAGACGGCGCCGCCGTATCCCGGCACCTCTTCGAGGAGTTTGAAGTCGTAGTCCCTGCGGACGTAGACGCCGTCGGGGTTGAACGTGCCGTACACCGCGCGGAAGCCGCGGTCCACGCTGCCCACGTTGATCAGGTTCTCCAGGACCCAGCGGGCCACCCGCTCGTGCTCGGCGGCGGGCCGGGACGGCGCCTGCGCGGCCACACGCGGGATGAGCCGCGCCACGATCTGCTCGTGGTCGGCTCCCGTGTCGAAGTCCATGTTGAGGGTGACGAGGTCGATGGAGGCGAGGGCCACCTCGGCCATCGCGTACACCGAGTACTCGCCCGCCAGGTTGGCCTTGCGTACGTCGAGATCGTGCAGCGGGGCGGTGCACGCCAGCGCGCGCAGTCGCCGCGCGAGCCCCTCGTCGGCGGCCGGGCCCGGCGCGGGGCGCGGCGCCGCGCTGAGCTGGGGCGGAACGAATTCCGTCGAGGCAGGCGAAGTCACGCTGGACAGATTAGGTCCTCGCACTGACAACGGTCGAAACGGCGCAGATCCGCCCGTCGCCCGGGCGGGCGGCGCGGGTCAGGCGGGCGCGTCCGTGACGAGTTTCCCGTACGCCTCGACGAGCTGGGCACGCGAGTCGTCGAGGTAGCCGGCGAGCAGTCGTACGGCGTCCGTCCGCTCGCCCGCGCGCAGTGCTTCCAGGATCTCCCGGTTGCGCACCAGGTAGGGCCGGTAGAGGCGGTGGGGGTCGGCCACCACGTGGAAGGCCAGGCGCAGTTCGGCGAGGACGCCGCGCATCAGCTCGTCGGTGCGGGCACTGCCCGCGAGGGCGACGAGTTCGCGGTGGAAGTGGATGTTGGCGGTGGACACGCCCTGCCAGTCGCTCTCCTTTGCCGCGCGTTCGCCGTCCGCGACCGCCGCGTCGAGCCCGTCCAGGCGGTACGGAGGCGCTCCGAGTCCCTGCACGACGGCGCATTCGACCAGGCGCCGGGTGCGGTAGATGTCCGTCACATCCTCGACGGCGAGCACACGGACGAAAACCCCGCGGTTGAGTTCGTGGATCAGCAGCCGCTCGTGGGTGAGCAGCCGGAACGCCTCGCGCAGGGTGTTGCGGGAGACGCCGAGCGCCTTGCCGATGGCGTCCTCGGCGAGCCGGTCGCCGGGCGGGAAGAAGCCTTCGGCGATCCGGGTGCGCAGGATGTCCGCGACCCGCTCCGCCGTGCTGGTGCGGCCCAGCAGGGCGCGGTCCTCGGCAAGTCCGCCGAGCCCGGAGTCCGTTGTCGCCACAGCGCCCTCTCTCCCCCGCCGGCCGCTCCCGCCGACGCGAGGGCCCATCGTAGGAGCACCGTGAGGACATGAGGAAGCGGGAACGTCTCCGCATGCCTCTTGTCGGATCGTTCAACAATCCCCTACGTTGAAGCGGCGGCCGCGCCTCCCCCGGCGTCCCCCGCCCGCTGCACCCCGGCACCACCCCCTTACCGCCTCTCCGGCCCACCGCACCCCCTGCACCACCCCGCACCGCCTCTCCGGCCCACCGCACCCCCAAGCACCCCCGCACGGTCTCCCTCTTCGGCCCTCTCACTCCTCCCGCGAGGTGCACATGAGCACGACCAAGGCCCAGCCACAGCACGGCCAACACCCCCACGACAGCGGCCCGTTCGGATGGTTGCGGGCGCTCGGACCCGCGGGCCGCCGCGCGTTCGGGGGCGCCTTCGGCGGCTACGCGCTCGACTCGTACGACTTCTTCACCCTGCCGCTCACGATGGTCGCGGTCTCGGCGTACTTCGGCTTGGACAGCGGCCGCACCGGGCTGCTCACCACGGTGACCCTGGTGGTCTCGGCCGTCGGCGGCGCGTTCGCCGGGGTGGTCGCCGACCGCATCGGCCGGGTCAAGGCGCTGATGATCACCGTCGGCACGTACGCCGTCTTCACCGTGGCCTGCGGATTCGCGCCCACCTACGAGACGCTGCTCGTCTTCCGCGCCCTTCAGGGGCTGGGGTTCGGCGGTGAGTGGGCGGTCGGCGCGATCCTGGTCGCCGAGTACGCGTCGGCGCGGCACCGCGGCCGCACCCTGGGCGCCGTACAGAGCGCCTGGGCGGCCGGCTGGGCGCTCGCCGTCGTCGTCTACACCCTGGTCTTCCAGTACGTGGGCCCCGACACGGCCTGGCGCGTGATGTTCTGGACCGGGGCGCTCCCCGCTCTGCTCCTCGTCTACGTACGGCGCTCCGTCAAGGACGCTCCCGCCGCCACCGAGCAGCGGCTCGCCACGGTCCGCACGACGAGCGGCGCCGCCACCTTCGCCGCGATCTTCCGCGGACCGCTGCTGCGGACGACCCTGTTCGCGGTGCTGCTCTCCGCCGGGGTCCAGGGCGGCTACTACACGCTCGCGACCTGGGTGCCGACGTTCCTCAAGAGCGAGCGGCACCTCACGGTCGTCGGCACCGGCGGCTACCTGGCGTTCCTCATCTCCGGGGCCTTCCTCGGCTATCTGACCGGCGGGTATCTCACCGACGTCCTGGGCCGCAAGAGGAACATCGCCCTGTTCGCGGTTCTGTCGGCCGTCTGCATCCTCGTCTACACCCATCTGCCGACGGGGGCGAACACCCTGCTCCTCGTGCTCGGCTTCCCGCTCGGCTTCTGCATGTCGGCGATCTTCAGCGGCTTCGGCTCGTTCCTCAGCGAGCTGTACCCGACCGCCGTGCGCGGCACCGGTCAGGGGTTCACGTACAACACGGGGCGGGCCGTCGGCGCCTTCTTCCCCACCCTGGTCGGCTACCTCGCGGACAGCTGGGGCGTCGGCGGCGCGCTGGTCTTCGGCGCGGTCGGCTACGCCATCGCCGTACTGGCCCTGCTCGGCCTGCCCGAGACGCGGGGACGGGAGCTGGCGTGAGCGGATCGGCGCGGCGATGACTGGCGTGAGCCGATCGCCGTCCCACCGCGCCCGCACCACGGCACGCCCTGACCGGCGCACGACGCCGGCCCGGGGCACACTGCACCACAAGAGCCGCACCCCTGAAGCCCGCCCCACTCGAACAGGAGACGCCTCACCCATGACCCGGCCCGCGACGATGTCGATCGACCTCAATGCCGACCTCGGCGAGGGCTTCGGGCACTGGCGGCTGACCGACGACGAACACCTGCTGTCCGTCGTCACCAGTGCCAATGTGGCCTGCGGTTTCCACGCCGGCGACCCGGCCATCATGCGACGGGTCTGCGCGCTCGCCGCCGAGCGCGGCGTGCGCATCGGGGCACAGGTCTCCTACCGCGATCTGGCGGGCTTCGGCCGCCGTTCCATGGACGTGCCGGCCGACGAGCTCGCGTCCGAAGTCGCCTACCAGATCGGCGCGTTGGAGGTCTTCGCGCGTGCCGCCGGCAGCCGGGTCTCGTACGTCAAACCGCACGGCGCGCTCTACAACCGTGTCGTGCACGACGAGGAACAGGCGGCCGCCGTGGTGGAAGGGGTGCTGCTCGCGGACTCCGGGCTCGCGGACTCCGGGCTGTCGGACTCCAGGCCGTCGGACTCCAGGCCGTCGGACTCCAGGCTGTCGGTGCTCGGGCTGCCCGGTTCGCACCTGCTCGCCGCGGCCGGGCGGGCCGGCCTTCCGGTCGTCACGGAAGCATTCGCGGACCGCGCCTACACCGCGGCGGCCACCCTGGTGCCGCGCGGCCGGGACGGCGCCGTGATCAGCGACCCGAATGCGGTGGTCGCGCGCGCCGTCTCGATGGCCCTGGACGGCACGGTGGTGGCCGAGTCCGGCGAGCTGGTCCCCGCCGGGGCGCGCTCGCTGTGCCTGCACGGGGACACCCCGGGCGCGGTGGAGCTGGCCCGGCGGGTCCGCGCGGCCCTGGAGTCGGCGGGCGTCGAGGTGGCGGCCTTCTCGTGAGCACGGTGCGCATCCTGCCGGTGGGGGAACACGCCCTGCTCGTTGAGGTCGACAGCGGTGCGGCGGCCGGCGCCCTCCACGCCGAACTGCTGCGCCGCCGCGCCGCCGGCACCCTGCCCGCGGTCCGCGAGATCGTGCCCGCGGCCCGCACCGTGCTCCTCGACGGTGTGGCCGATCCCCCTTCCCTCGCGGCCCAGTTGGCCACCTGGGACATCCCTCCCCTGGAGACACAGGCGCAGGACACGGTCGAGATCCCCGTACGGTACGACGGGCCCGACCTCGCGGACGTGGCCGACCTGTGGGGGGTCTCCCGGGCCGAGGTGGCGGAAATCCACTGCTCGGCCGCGTTCCGGGTCGCCTTCTGCGGGTTCGCCCCCGGTTTCGCCTACCTGACGGGCCTCGCCGAGCGGTACGCCGTGCCGCGCCGGGACACCCCGCGCACCGCGGTACCGGCGGGTTCGGTGGCCCTCGCCGGCCCGTACACCGGTGTCTATCCGCGCTCGTCCCCCGGCGGCTGGCAGTTGATCGGCACGACGGACGCGCCCCTGTGGGACCCGCACCGCGAGCCCGCCGCCCTGCTCACCCCGGGCACGCGGGTCCGCTTCGTGCCGAGGGGGCCCCGATGACCGACCGGGGGCTGTCCGTGGTGCGGGCGGGGGCGCTCACCTCCGTACAGGACGAGGGCCGTCATGGGCAGGCGCACCTCGGGGTGCCGCGCTCGGGCGCCCTCGATCTGCCCGCGAGCCGGCTCGCCAACCGCCTGGTGGGCAACGCCGAGGGGGCCGCCGTTCTGGAGACCACCCTCAACGGGTGTGCGGTACGCGCCCGTTGCGCGGTTGTCGTGGCGGTGACCGGGGCGCCCTGCGCAGTCACCCTGGACGGCCGGCCGGTGGCGTGGGGCGCCCCGGTGCGGGTGCCTTCGGGGGCGGTGGTCGAGGTGGGCGCCGCGACGCGCGGGGCGCGCTCCTACGTGGCGTTCGCGGGCGGGGTCGCCGTCGAGCCGGTGCTCGGCAGCCGCTCCACCGACCTCCTCTCGGGCCTCGGCCCGCCACCGCTCAGGGACGGCGCGGTGCTGCCGCTGGGACACCCGTACGGCACATCCCCGCACGTGGACGAGGCGCCCGCGCCCGGGGTGCCCCGCGAGCTGGTGCTGCGGGTGGGCCCGGGGCCGCGCGCGGCCTGGTTCGCGCCGGACGCGCCCGCCGTACTCTCGGCCGGCCGCTACCGGGTGTCGTCGGCCAGCAACCGGATCGGGCTGCGCACCGAGGGTCCCGCGCTGCAGCGGGTGATCGATGGCGAACTCCCCAGTGAGGGAATGGTGTTGGGTGCGGTCCAGGTGCCGCCGGACGGACGTCCCGTGGTGTTCCTCGCCGACCATCCGACGACCGGCGGCTACCCGGTGATCGGCGTGGTGCCCGAACCGGACCTCGCGGCGGCGGCGCAGGCAACGCCGGGGACGCCGCTGAGGTTCGTCCTGGCGCGCCGGCGCTGATCCCCGGCCGGGGCGACGGCCGCCAGGGCGGACGCGAGCGCGTCGGCGGCGTGCGGGTCGAGCCGGACCGCGGTGCCGCGCTCCGCGTACCGCGGGCTCGTCGCCCGCCGGCCGCAGCCGGGGTCGGTCTGGTAGACGGCGACGGCGGGGATGTTCAGGCGGGCGGCGGCCGCCCGTTCCCGGCAGCCGCGGGTCACACGGCCGTGGCGTCCGGGCCGAGCCGGTCGTGGATGGCGCTCTGCACCTCGGCCTCCTCGGCCGGGTCGGCGGCGAGCCTGCGCAGTCGCTCGGCCACCCGGGCGTCCACCAACTCGGCGTACTGTGCGGCCACTTCGCGAGTGGTCTCCTCGCAGTCCCACAGGCATTCGACGGCGAAGCCGGTGGCGAAGGAGGGGTCGGTGGCGGCGAGCGCGCGGGCGGTGCGGCCGCGCAGTTCGGAGGAGGAGGTCTCGCGGTAGACGTGGCGCAGGACGGGGGCGGCGCAGCAGATACCGAGCCGGGCCGCCCCGTCGACGAGGGCCCGCAGCAACGGGGCGTCGGGGCCCTCGGCGCGTACGGTCTCGCGGAGTGCGCCGAGCACGAGTTCCTTGTCGCCGGCCACGCCCCGTGACGCGAGCACGCTGGCGGCGGACGCGCCGAGTTCGTCGGGGCGGGCCACCCAGCCGCGGGCCCGCTCGACGGCCTCCGGGCCGCACATGCGTTCGAACGCCTGGACGGCGGCCTCGGCGGCGGCGCGTGAGCCGGCCGGTCCGTCCGAAACGGCCGCCTCGATCAGGTCGAGCACGCGGGCGTCGCGCGACTCGGCGAGATAGTGCAGTGCCGCGCCGCGCGCACCGTCGGTGCCGGAACGGGCCGCCTCGATGATCGCGTCCCTGTCCTCGGGCCCGGCCACGGCGCCGAGGCACCTGGCGGCCGGCAGGTGCAGGACCGCGCCGCGCTCCAGACCTTCGTCGGCCCAGTCGAAGACCGCCCGGACGCTCCAACCGGGCCGGGGCCCGGACGGCCGCATCTGGCGCTGCCAGCGGTCGAAGGAGCCGGTTTCCCGGGCGGCGCGCACACGGGCGCCCACGCTGTCGCGCGGATCGTCGGCCCACAGCCGCCAGGGCCGTGGTTCGTAGGCGTCCCGCACCGTGGCGGCGAGGTCGGCGTCACCCTCGGCGGTGGCCGGGAAGCGGGCGAGCACGGAGCCGGCGAGGGCGCGCAGGCCCGCGTCGGTGTCGCGCAGCGCCAGCTCGTCCAGGGCCCAGGCCCAGTTGGACCCGGCCGCGGCGTAGCGGCGCAGCAGCGCGAGCGCGTCGTTCCTGCCGTACGAGGCGAGGTGGCCCAGGACGGCGAGGGCGAGCCCGGTGCGGGAGTCCTCGGTGTCCAGGACGTCCTCGGCGTCGAAGAGGTGGCGCTCGATCTGGCCGAGCCCGCCGTCGAGATCCAGGAAGAGGCGCGCGTAGTACAGCGAGCGGTTCTCGACCTGCCAGTCCTGGCGGGGGTCGCTCAGTACACAGTGGTTGAGGGCCGCCAAGGCCTCGTCGCGCGGGGCGGCCAGCGCGTGCAGGGTGCCGTCGCCGCGGCCCCGCTGCAGCAGGCCGAGCAACGTGCCGCTCGGCGCTATGACTGGATCGAACATGGGAATAGCCTCACATCAAGCTGTCGACGCAACCGGGGATTCGTGCCTTGCCCTAGGCCGCGCAGCAACATGAGGGGTCGCCCGCCGTCTTCTGCTTGGTGTAGACCATGTTCCCGCCTCTCGTCGCGATCCCCGATGTAGGGACCCTGCCCCCGATGTAGGGGTTCGACGTCATGATGACCCAGCCATTTCGCCATCGCGACCACATTTACGGCGTCCCTCTCCACGGGCGCCGGGGTGGATCCCCCGTAAACGGCCGGTGGACGCTCAGTTGGCCCCGAACAGGGCGAGCAGTTCCGTCTTGCCGAACATCCGGGCGGTGTCGACCGCGGACGGCGTTCCGGCGGAAGGATCGGCTCCGCCGGCGAGCAGCGCCTTGATCACGGCGTCCTCGCCCTTGAAGACGGCGCCGGCGAGCGGGGTCTGGCCCCGGTCGTTGGCGCGGTCGGCCTCGGCGCCGCGGGCCAGCAGCACGGAGACCGCGTCGGCGTGACCGTGGTAGGCGGCCAGCATGACGAGACAGTCGCCGCGGTCGTTGGTGAGGTTCGCGGGAACCCCGGCGTCGATGTACGCGGCGAGCGTCTCGGCGTCGCCCTGACGGGCCAGCTCGAAGACCTTGGCCGCCAGTTCGACCACCTCGGGATCGAGATCCTCGCTCATCGGAAAAACTCCTTAGGGGCAACGGAACAGACCCGCACGGCGACAGAGCCGTACGAGTGAATCGACAGGGTACTGCCCGGCGGGCGACATGACGGGGGCTGTCCGAGGCAAAGATCACCGCAAGTGACCGCCGCGCGCCCGAAGGCCGCACAGTGTCCCGCTCCGGACGGCTTTCCATATCCGCCACTCCAGTGAAATTAGCCACGTTTCACCCATTTGCACCTTTTATCGCATAGATACTTCCTGTGAGCCTGGAAGAACTCATGGTGACCGTCCCCATCAACCAGGAGAACTCACATGATCCTGTCCATGTCAGGCGTGGTGCTGCTCGGAATCATCTGCTTCCTCTTCTTCAAGAAGGACGGGCTCAAGGCGTCGCACGCGCTCGTGTGCTCCCTCTTCGGCTTCTATCTCGCGGGCACCGCCATCGCCCCGAGCATCACCGCCGGAGGCGCGAGCCTCGCCAGCCTGCTGGGCGGGATCAAGTTCTGACCTCCCGCCGTCCTCCGTTCCACGGCAGAGATCTCGGCAGCCATCCCGGCAGAAACCACTGCGGACACAACTCCAGGAGAACGACGTGGCCCGGCGACCGCTCCCCCGCATTCTGAGCAGCAGCAGCGCATCCATCGTTCGCAGCCGCGAGATCGCGCGCACGGCCGCCGACAGTGCCACCGACGTTCTCCATCCGCTCATCACGATCAGCCGCGGCCTGCGGCTGATCACCGCCGCCCTGCGCGGCAGATGGGCCGCCACCCCCAAGGAACGGCGTAGTCCCGCGCTGTTCCTGACGGCGGCCGTGGTCCTGGTGGTCGCGCTCATCCCGTACGGGCCGCTCCTGGCCCTGATCACAGTGATGGGCGCGGCCGCCTGGAAGGGCCGCGAGAAGCCGGTCGTCAAGACCGGCCCCGACGACACGGAACTGGCCCGCCTCCAGGCCCTGTACGAGGCGCTGGTCCCCTACTTCTCCGTACCCGAGGACCCCGCCCCCCTCTTCTCGCACGGCGGCGCGTGGGACAAGGCCTTCAGTGCGTACGAGTTCGACGACGCCGGCCGCCTCACCCGGCTCCGGGTGCGCTACCCGGCGTACTTCACGGACGGCGAGGCCGAGCCGCGCGCCCGCATCGAACAGCTGCTGCACGCCAAGTCGGGGCGCGGCCGCGAGTACCACTTCGTCTGGGACGAGGAGGGCAACGAGCTGGAGCTGAGCGTCCTGGGCGCGCTGCCCACCTCGATCGCCGCCCAGCCCTTCGTGACCTCCCCCGGCGAGACCGTGCTCGGCTTCACCGACCCCGACTCCGTGCAGCGGACCGTCCCGGTGACCGCGGACGAGGAGAGCCAGGACGCCCCAGCGGTGATCTGGCGGACCGGGCCCCGCTCCACCGAGCCCCACCTCCTGGTGGCCGGCCGGCCCGGCTCGGGCACCACGACGCTGCTGCGCTCCATCGCGCTCCAGGCCCTCAAGGACGGCGACCTGCTGATCGTGGAGGGCAGCGGGACGGGCGAGTACGCCTGTCTGACAGGCCGCTCGGGCGTCCTCGCCGTCGAATGCGGCCTCGCCGGGGCGCTCGCCACCCTGGAGTGGGCCTCGCACGAGACCGAGCGCCGCCTGATCTCGGCGAACCGGGCCCGGCAGGCGGGCCGCCCGGCACCCGAGGACACCAAGCGGCCGCTGTGGATCCTGCTGGACCGCCCCAGCGTCCTCGCCGACCTGGCCGCGGCCGACGGCCGCACCGACCCGCAGCACCTGCTCCAGGTCCCGCTGCGACACGGGCGGGCCGCGGGGGTGACGGTGGTGGTGGCCGAACAGTTCGACACCCTGCACGACCTGTCGGAGGCCGTACGCTCCCACACCCGGGCCCGGGTGGTGCTGGGTGCCGCCTCCAAGGGCGAGGCCGAGTCGGTGCTCGGCGTCCCGCCGCACACCACCCCCACCCCGGACGTCCCGCCGGGCCGCGGGTACGCCCGCCTGGGCACGGGGCCGGTGCTGCGCCTTCAGGTCCCCGCGACTCCGGACCCGTACGACGACGCGACGACGGAGGCCCACCGCCGGGCGGTGCTCGACCTGCTGCCGCCCCGTGACGTACCGGTGGCGCCCCGGCCCGCCGAGCCGGGCCCGATGGTGACCGCCCCGGCGGACGTACCGCCGCCGGACGCGGCCCCTGCGGACGCGACACCCGTGGAGGCCGTCCCGGCCGAGGGGTGAGACGGCGCCACGGGCTTGGCTCGGCGCACGAAGACGCCCCGGCGCGGTGGACGGGGCCCGGGGCCGCCGGGGTCAGGCGAGACGCAGCCGGTCAGGCGACGAAGGTGCGCGGAGGCTCCGCGCCGCCCGAGCCGCCGCCCGTCTCCACCAGCCGGGCCGCGGCGGCGAGCCGCGCGGCCGCCTCGTCGGCGAGCGGGCCGCCCACCGTGAACGGCAGCCGGACATACCCTTCGAAGGCACCGTCCACGCCGAAGCGCGGGCCCGACGGCACCCGCACTCCGACGCGTTCACCCACCTCCGCGAGCCGGGACCCCGACAGGCCGCCGGTGCGCACCCACAGCGTGAGTCCGCCGCGTGGCACGTCGAACTCCCAGTCCGGCAGCTCGCGGCGGACCGCCGTCACCAGCGCGTCACGGTTCTCCCGCGCCTGAACGCGCCGCAGCTCCACCGCCTTCTCCCAACCGCCCGACGCCATCAGCCAGTTGACCGCGAGCTGTTCGAGGACGGGGGTGCCGAGGTCGGCGTAGGCGCGGGCGGCGACGAGCGAGCGGATGATGTCGGGGGCGGCCCGCACCCAGCCGATGCGCATCCCCGCCCAGAACGCCTTGCTCGCCGAACCGACCGTGAGCACCGTGGCGCCGGCCGGGTCGAAGGCACAGACCGGGCGCGGCATGGCGAGGTCCTCGTCGAGCCACAGCTCGCTCATCGTCTCGTCGACCACGAGCACCGTGCCGGCCGAGCGCGCCGCGTCGACGAGCTCACGGCGCTGGTCCTCGCCTGCGAGCGCGCCCGTCGGGTTGTGGAAGTCGGCGACGACATAGGCGAGCCGGGGCGCCGCGTCCCGCAGCACCTGGCGCCAGCGCGGCAGGTCCCAGCCGGAAAGCCCCTCGGCCATGGCGATCGGCACGAGCCGCGCGCCCGCCTCGCGCATGAGCTGGAGGATGTTGGCGTACGACGGTGATTCCACGGCGATGCGTTCGCCCCGGCCGGCGAACAGATGACAGATCGCGTCGATGGCACCCATCGCACCCGTCGTCACCATGATCTGCTCGGGCATCGTCGGGATGCCGCGCGCGGTGTAGCGCTCGGCGAGCATCTGCCGCAGCGCCGGGAGCCCCGCCGGATAGTCGCCGTGAGTGTGGGCGTACGGCGGCAGCTCCTCCAGGGCGCCCTGGACGCCCCGGGTCAGCCACGGCTCGGGGGCGGGCAGTGCCGCGCACCCCAGGTCGATCATGGAGCCGAGCGACTCGGGCGGCAGCGGTTCGAGCCCGCGGCCGGGCAGCGGGTGCCCGGCGGGCACGGCGGTCCAGCTGCCCGCGCCGCGCCGCGATTCGAGGAAGCCCTCGCCGCGCAGCGCCTCGTAGGCGGCGGCGACCGTGGTGCGGCTCACCGACAGGGCGAGGGCGAGTTCGCGCTCGGCGGGCAGCCGGGCGGCCGCCGGAACGCGGCCTTCGAGCACGAGCAGCCGGATTCCGTCGGCCAGCGCCCGGTAGGCCGGCGGCTTGCGCAGCCCAGCGCCGACCGGGCGGGGCTGCTGTGCCTTGAGCTGACGGGCGAGCTGGGCGGGCCCGATCGCCGAGGTCCACTGCGCCATGAAGTCAGTCCACCTTCCCCGAATTGGCCATGGTTGGAGTCCATTTCCCCGCCACAGAGTGGCATGAGCCAGTCCACTACCACCACTCAGGGGGCACCCTCTTGTCCGGACACCTCATACGACGACTGTCGCAGCTGTACGTCGGTCTCGCGCTGTACGGGATCAGCGCCGGCCTGCTGGTGCGCGCCGGACTCGGCCTCGAACCGTGGGGTGTGCTGAACCAGGGCCTCGCCCGGCACACCGGCCTCTCCATCGGCACGGTGTCGATCGTCGTGGGTGCCGCGGTGCTGCTCCTGTGGATCCCCCTGCGCCAGCGGCCGGGCCTCGGCACCGTCTCCAACGTCTTCGCGATCGGCATCTGCATGGACGCCACCATCGCCATGGTCCCGGACGCCCACGGTCTCCTCGCCCAGGTGCCCCTCACCGTCGTCGCGATCGTCCTGAACGGGGTGGCGACCGGTCTCTACATCACGGCCCGCTTCGGCCCGGGTCCACGCGACGGCCTGATGACCGGTCTGCACCGCGTCACGGGCCGCTCCATCCGGCTCGTGCGCACTTCGCTGGAGGTGGTCGTGGTGGCGACCGGTTTCCTGCTCGGCGGCTCGCTCGGCGCCGGCACGGTCCTGTACGCGCTGGCGATCGGCCCGCTGGCCCAGTTCTTCCTGCGCGTCTTCGCGATCCCGGAGCCGGCAGCGGTCGCGGAGGCTGCCGTGCCCCTCGCGCCGGCCGCGATCCTCGAACCGTCCGCGCCCCCCGAGCCGCCCATGCAGCCCATGCAGCCCAAGCAGCCCAAGCAGCCCGAACCGCACTCGCCCGCGAACGGCGCCTCCACACCGGGGGCCTCTCCGGCGCACGCGATACTTCCCCGGTGACTCGCGTACGCCACCCCTATCTGGACCACCCCGCCCCGATCCCCTTCGCCCACCGCGGCGGCGCGGCGGACGGCATCGAGAACACGGCGGCCGCCTTCGCGCGCGCCGCCGAGGCCGGTTACCGCTACTTCGAGACCGATGTGCACACCACCGCGGACGGCCGTCTCGTCGCCTTCCATGACGCGACACTCGACCGCGTCACCGACGCTCGCGGCCGCATCGCCGAGCTGCCCTGGAACGAGGTCGCACGGGCCCGGGTGGCGGGGCGCGAGCCGCTGCCGCTCTTCGAGGAACTCCTCGAAGCGTTTCCCGAGGTGCGCTGGAACGTCGATCTCAAGGCGGAGTCGGCGCTCGTCCCGTTGATCGACCTGATCCGCCGCACCGGCGCGTGGGACCGGGTCTGTGTCGGCTCCTTCTCGGAGGCCCGCGTCGCCCGGGCACACCGGCTCGCGGGGCCGCGCCTGGCCACGTCGTACGGCGTACGGGGCGTGGCCGCGCTGCGCCTTCGCTCGTACGGGATCCCGGTGCCGCTGCGGCCGGGCGCGGTGAGCGCGCAGGTCCCGGTGAGCCAGAACGGCGTACCCGTCGTGGACCGCCGTTTCGTGCGGACCGCGCACGCGCTGGGCCTGCAGGTCCATGTGTGGACGATCAACGATCCCGCTCGGATGAGGGCGCTGCTCGACCTTGGCGTGGATGGCATCATGACCGATCATCTGGAGACACTGCGCACGGTACTGACCGACCGGGGAGCCTGGCACTGACCGGCCCCCGGCAGCCACCGCTCGCGTACGGGCACGAGCGAGGGGGCGCGGGTTGAGCGCTGAGATCATGGACGATGCCGACCGGGCGGACGACCGACCGGTGAGCACCGTCGAGCGCAAGCGGGAACAACGCGGCTGGTACTTCTACGACTTCGCGTGCTCGGTGTATTCGACGAGCGTGCTCACGGTGTTCCTCGGTCCCTATCTGACGTCGATCGCCAAGTCGGCGGCTGATGCCGAAGGGTTCGTCCATCCGCTGGGCGTTCCGGTGCGGGCGGGCTCGCTCTTCGCGTACGCCGTGTCCGCCTCGGTCATCGTCGCGGTTGTCCTGATGCCGATCGTGGGCGCCGCGGCCGACCGGAGCGGGCGCAAGAAGCCGCTCCTGGCGGCCGCCGCCTACACCGGCGCCGCGGCCACGGCCGGGATGTTCTTCCTCGACGGGCAGCGCTATCTGCTCGGCGCGGTGCTGCTGATCGTCGCCAACGCGGCCCTGTCGGTCTCGATGGTCCTCTACAACGCCTATCTGCCCCAGATCGCAGGACCCGAGGAGCGCGATCACGTCTCCTCCCGCGGCTGGGCCTTCGGCTACACCTCGGGCGCCGGCGTCCTCGTGCTCAACCTGATCCTCTACTCGGGGCACGACGGCTTCGGGGTATCGGAGTCGACGGCGGTGCGTATCTGTCTGGCGTCGGCGGGTGTCTGGTGGGGCGCGTTCACGCTGGTGCCGCTGCGACGCCTGCGCGATCGCAAGGTGGCGGTCCCGGCGAGCGAGGGCGCGGCGTCGGTGAGCGAGGGCAGGGTCGGGGCGGGCTGGCGGCAGCTGGTCTCGACCCTGCGCGACATGCGGGCCAGGCCCCTGACGCTCGCCTTCCTCCTCGCGTACCTCATCTACAACGACGGTGTGCAGACGGTGATTTCACAGGCGTCGATCTACGGGTCCGAGGAGCTGGGCCTCGATCAGAACACGCTCATCGTGGCGGTGCTCCTCGTGCAGCTCCTTGCGGTGGCGGGCGCGCTCGGCATGGGCCGTCTGGCACGGACCCACGGCGCGAAGCGGACCATTCTGGGTTCGCTCGCGGTCTGGGCGGTGATCCTGGGCGTCGGTTTCTTCCTGCCGGCCCGTCAGCCCGTGCTCTTCTTCATCCTGGCGGCGGCCATCGGAACGGTGCTCGGCGGCAGCCAGGCGCTCTCCAGGTCGCTCTTCTCCCATCTGGTGCCGCGCGGCAAGGAGGCCGAGTACTTCTCGGCCTACGAGATGAGCGACCGCGGGCTGAGCTGGCTGGGGCCATTGGTGTTCGGTCTCGCGTACCAGCTGACCGGGAGCTACCGGGATGCCATCATCTCGCTGGTGGTGTTCTTCGTGGTCGGATTCGTGCTGCTCGCCCGGGTGCCGGTGCGGGCCGCCGTGGCCGCCGCGGGAAACCCTGTTCCGGCGCGGATTTAGACGTTGAAGTCAAAGGCCGGTAGTGTACGCCTTTGGCCTGCCAGGCGGACCGTTACTGCGTGTTCGAGTAGAGAAGACGCCGGGTGACATCTGCTGTCAGATGTGACAAACCGGTCACTGGTGGGTACAACAAGGGGCGGCACGACGGCGACGCATGACCCAGAACGGGAATCTTTACCGCCGACCGGACGTTGACCGGATGACGACGACAGTGACACCTGTCCTGTGGGCGACAAGCCCGGGAGGCACGATTCATGAGTGAGCGAGCTCTTCGCGGCACGCGCCTCGTGGTGACCAGCTACGAGACCGACCGCGGCATCGATCTGGCCCCGCGCCAGGCCGTGGAGTACGCATGCGAGAAGGGACATCGCTTTGAGATGCCCTTCTCGGTGGAGGCGGAGATTCCGCCGGAGTGGGAGTGCAAGGTCTGCGGGGCCCCCGCACTCCTGGTGGACGGCGACGGCCCTGAAGAGAAGAAGGGCAAGCCTGCGCGAACGCACTGGGACATGCTCATGGAGCGGCGCACCCGCGAGGAGCTGGAGGAGGTTCTGGCCGAGAGGCTGGAGGTCCTTCGTTCCGGCACCATGAACATTGCCGTGCATCCGCGCGACAGCCGCAAGTCCGCCTGATCGCGCAGTTCGGCGATACAGCGCAGTAAGTGCTGGCAGTAAAAGCAGTCAAAGCTGAGGGCCGGTCACACCACCTGGTGCGACCGGCCCTCAGCTTTTCTGTTCCCAGCGGCTTCGATACGCGGCCCACCAGGTCGGGTGCGCTCACCGGCGCGCCTGCGCCCACCGGCCCGCCTGCGCCCACCGGCCGCCTGCGCTCGCCGCGTCCTTCGGGGGCGAACATCTCCGAAGGACGGCGGGATCACCGCGTCAGCGGCGGGCGCGGACCGAGGTCGTCGGGCCGCGCGTGGGAGCCGGAGCCGTCGTCGCGGACGACCTCGCCCTGGACGACCTTTCCGTCCGGGTAGCGGATGCGGGCCTGCTGGAAGCCTTCCCCGAAGCCGCCGGGTACGGCGGCGCGGATCCGCTTGTCGATCGAGCGCTCGAAGAGGCGCGCCGCGGATGTGCGTACCGGCGGGAGCAGCAGGAGCAGCCCCGCCGCGTCCGAGAGGAAGCCGGGGATGATCAGCAGCAGCCCGGCCAGCATGATCAGGGCATTGCCCTCGCCGCCGCCGCTCCCCGCGGCGGGGTCGGTCTCCCCCGACTGCTGCTGCCTGACCGTCTCGGTGAGGTTGCGGAACGCGCGGCGCCCGGCCCGCTTGATGACGTAACCCCCGAGCAGGAGGCCGCCGATGAGCAGCAGCAGGACCAGGAGGCCGCTGGAGGCCCCGGCAACCACGGTGAGCAGCCAGATCTCCAGGATCAGCCAGGCGGCGATCCCCAGCGGAACGAGGGTGCGTGCGCGCGAGCGCTTGGGAACTGTCGGAGGCGGAGTGCCGGTCGTCATGCTCCCAGTGTGCCTGGCCGTCGATCCGGACGGCGTAAGGCGGCGTACGAAGGCACATGGCTGCGTACGACTGCATACGACTGTGACGGAGGAGATCACCGCGCCCGGGCCGTCCGCGCAGGTGTATCCCGTAGCCGGGCGGCCTGAGCTCGTCAGAGCCCGGGATGGCCCGGGGTCAGGGAGTCTTGCGGCCGAGGAGCTTGTTGGCGCGGGAGCCGACGCCCCAGGCGGTGACCCGCCAGAGCGCCTCGACCAGGATGTCGTTGCTCATCTTGGAGTCGCCGCGTTCGCGCTCGACGAACGTGATGGGGACCTCCACCACGTGGAAGCCCGCGGCGACCGCGCGGCGGGCCAGGTCCACCTGGAAGCAGTAGCCGGCGGAGGCGACCTCGTCGAGGCCGAGGCCTTCGAGGGCCTCGCGGCGGAAGGCGCGGAAGCCGCCCGTGACATCGCGGATCGGGACGCCGAGCAGCAGCCGGGAGTAGGTGGAGCCGCCGCGGGAGATGTACTCGCGGTACTTGGGCCAGTTCACGATCCGGCCGCCCGGCACCCAGCGGGAGCCGAGCACCAGGTCGGCGCCCTTGAGGGCGGTGAGCAGCCGGGGCAGCTCCTCGGGCTGGTGGGAGCCGTCGGCGTCCATTTCGACCAGGACGCCGTAGTCGTGCTCGATGCCCCAGCGGAATCCGGCCAGATAGGCGGCGCCCAGACCTTCTTTGCCCTTGCGGTGCAGCACGTGCACCTGGTCGTCCTCGGCGGCGAGCTCGTCCGCGAACTTGCCCGTGCCGTCGGGGCTGTTGTCGTCGGCGACCAGAATGTGGGCCTCGGGGACCGCCGCTCTGACGCGGGCGACGATCGGCTTGATGTTCTCCGCCTCGTTGTAGGTCGGGATGATCACCAAGGCTCTGCCCAGCGGGCCGTACCGCCTCTGACCGCCGTCGTTCACTGCTGCCCCTTATTGTCCGTACGCAGGGGTCCACCATAGCGAGCGGTCGCGATCGGGCCGCACCGAGTGGGTGTGTGGTGCCGGATGCGCCCGGATGGCGGTGGGGATCCGCCGGTGCCGGATGCGCCCGGGTGGCGGTGGGGATCCGCCGGTGCGGGACGCGCCCGGATGGCGGTGGGGATCCGCCCGGCACCGGAGGCTCACGGAGGCGGGGGCGTGGATCGGTACCGGGGCCCGGCGCCCTTCGGGCCGACCTGGGGCCCGCTGGCTGCGGGTCGACCGAGAGCCGTTGTCTACTGAGCGTCCGGGCCCCACCCGGGTCGCACCGTCCCGCGCGCCCGCACGGGCAGCGGGGACGTACTCCCGGCTGAAACCTTCCCTCGCCCCCGAGGCGCGGGCGCTGAACCTGGCTGCCAGTGGTGGTGTGCCGGTGCGGCACACCACCCCATGACCCAGCGGCGTTCGACGACTGCGTGGAGGTTTAACCGGTCGGACGTCCTGTGGTGGACTCGGCCGAACCTACCGGCCCCTGGGCGCTTTCTGTCAACAGCCGATTGAGCTGCGACGTTTTTTCAAATCGCCAGGTCAGTGCCGAAGATCCGCAGGTCGTGGCGATGCCGTGACGGCCGTCCGCCGACGGTACGAAATGTCCCTATGTCACTCGTTCGGACGCGCGAATACCGTTTGTCCGAACACCACCGTGCGCAGACAGACCGGAAGTGCGGCGCCCGGGGTGAGGTCGGGCAGCCCCGGGGTGCCCGAGCGCGGGTCGGTGGACCAGCGCGCCACCCGGTCGTCGGGGGCCTGCACCACGAGCTCCTGGGCGCGCCAGACGGCATAGTCGGCCGGGGCTCCCGGCACCAGGATCCCCGCGTCGTCCCGGCCGAGCGCGCGCCAGCCGCCCCGGGTGTGGGCGGTGAAGGCGGCGCGGGCCGAGATCCGGTGGTCGAGGGTGCGGTGGAAGGCGGCCGCGCGGACGGTCCCCCACGGGTCGAGCGGGGTGACCGGGGCGTCGGAGCCGAACGCGAGCGGCACTCCGGCCCGCAGCAGGGCCGCGTACGGGTTGAGGGTGCGGGCCCGCTCGACGCCGAGCCGGTCCGCGTACATGCCCTCATCGCCGCCCCACAGCGCGTCGAAGGCGGGCTGCACGGAGGCGGTGAGGCCGAACTCGGCGAAGGCGGCGACGGTGGCGGGGGTGAGCATCTCGGCGTGCTCGACGCGGTGGCGGGCGGCGCGGACGCGGGCGAGGCCGACCCGCTCGGCGGCGGCGCGTACGCCCTCGACGACGGCGGTGAGCGCGGCGTCGCCGATGGCGTGGAAGCCCGCCTGGAGCCCGGCCTCGGTGCACGCGGCCACATGGGCGGCGACGTCGGCGGCGTCGAGGTGGCCGGTGCCGGTGCCCGGTGCGTCCGCGTAGGGGGCGTGCAGGCAGGCGGTGTGCGAGCCGAGCGAGCCGTCCACGAAGAGGTCACCGGCCGCGCCGACCGCGCCGAGTTCGCGGATGCGATCGGCGTCCTTGGCGCCTTCGACGCGCTCGGCCCAGTATCCGAAGACCCGTGGTCCGGCCTCGTCGCGGGCCAGCGCGAGCAGCGAGGTGAAGTCGTCCTCGTCGGAGATCTCGGGTCCGCCGCACTCGTGGACGGCGCCGATGCCGAGCGAGGCCGCGTGCCGCAGCGCCGCGCGCTGGGCCTCGGCGCGCTGGCGGGGGGTGATCGCGCCGTGCGCCGCGGCCCGCACCGCGTGGTGGGCGGCGCCGTCGAGCGGCTCGCCTTCCCGGTATCCGGCCAGGTCGCGTACGCCGGGGACGAGGTCGAGCAGGGCGGTGGTGACGACGGCCGAGTGGACGTCGACGCGCGGCAGATAGAGCGGACGGCCGCCGGTGGCCGCGTCGAGCTCCGCGCGTGCGGGGTGGCGCCGCTCGGGCCAGCGCGCCGCGTCCCAGCCACCGCCGAGCAGCACCCGGTCGTCGGGGCGGGCGGCGGCATGGGCGCGCACGGCGTCGAGGGCCTCGGTGAGCGTGCGGGCCGTGGAGAGGTCGAGGCCGGTCAGGGCGAGGCCGGTGGCGGTGGTGTGCACATGTGCGTCGGTGAACGCCGGGGTGACGAGCGCGCCCTCCAGGTCGACGATCTCGTCGACGCCGCTCGCGAAGGCGTCCGCGGCGCCTTCCGAGCCGACCCAGGCGACGTGTCCGCGTTCGACGACCATCGCGGTGGCGAAGGGGTCGGCGGGGCTGTGCACGTCGCCGCCGCGCAGCAGGACGGTGCGATGGGCGGCTTCACCGGGTGCGGAAGCCGCGGAACTCATGGGGGCGGAACTCATGGAGACAGCCTAGATATGCGGCGGCCGTGCCTCGTACGGGGTGGACATGACCACGGTCGTACGCGTCGAGACGCCGGCCAGGGTGCGGATGCGGGTCAGCAGGTGTTCGAGGGCCAGGGGGCTCGCCACTCGGACCTTGAGGATGTAGTTCTCGTCCCCGGCCACGCTGTGGCACGCCTCCAGCTCCGCCACACCGGCCAGCCGCTCCGCGATGTCGTCCGGGGCGCTGGGGTCGAACGGCTTGACCGAGATGAACGCGGTCAGCGGCAGGCCCACCGCCTCGGGGTCCACGACGGCCGCATACCCGCGGATGACCCCGCGTTGTTCGAGGCGGCGTACCCTCTGGTGCACCGCCGATGTGGACAGGCCCGTGGCCTTGCCCAGGTCGGTGTAGCTCATCCGCCCGTCCTTGACGAGCAGCTCCACGATCTGACGGTCCAGCTCCTCCATGGCGCTCAACCTATGGCCCCGGGGCGCCTCCGGCACAGTCGGACGGCGCACGGAGGCGCATCTGCGGGGGGCATGTGACGAACGCCACAGGTTTGCGGACGGCTCGGCAGGGGTCTCACGGTTATCGCCACGAGCTGGCGGGAAGTGTGTGTTTTGGTCGCGGCCGCGGCGCAATGCCGGCCCACCCGAGGGGGAGTGTCCCAATGCAGAATCCCAAGCGAACCGGACGTACGGAACGCGAACGTGGCGAATTGGAGCCTGTCGATATCGCCGACCTCGTCGACGAGGACGACTCGCTCGACGCGTACGACACCTTCGAGATGTACCGGGTGATCTGCCCGGACTGCGCGCAGCCCATCGCGCTCCTCGCCGACGAGGACGTCCTGCCGGAGCACGCGCTGTGCCCGAGCCCGTGGAACCCCTTCGTGCTGACGGTGTGCGCCGGGACCGGGCGCTTCGCCGGGGAGGCGAAGGCGGCGGACGAGACACTCGACGTGCAGGAGCAGGACACTGCGCTGCTGCTGACGCTCCCGCGGGAGCTCGACTGGCGCACTCAGCCCTTCTCGCACGTCGGCGGCCCGGGCTCGCGTCCGGTGCGGGTGCTGCCGCAGATGCGCCGCGCCGCCTGAGCGCGCGTCCCGCCGTGCGGGCCGGACGCCATCGGGGGGTGTCCGGCCGACTACCGGTCAACTCCAGTACGCACCGCGCACCATGGCCTCAAGGCTGGCCCGGTGCAGGATCAGCGCGTCGGGGTCCGCGGGCGGTTCGACCTCGCCGAAGTGCACCTGCCGGTAGGCGATGCGCAGCATGACCACCGCGTGCCGCAGCGCCGCGTACAGGGTGTGGAACTCCATGAAGCGCGGGGTGTGGCCGGTGAGTTCGGCGTAGCGCCGCTCGATGTCGTCGCGCCGCAGGAATTCCGGAAGGCCCGGCTGGCCGAAACTCACCGTGAGGTCCTGGAAGAAGCGGTGCAGGTAGACGGTCCAGCCGAGGTCGAGTTCGCGGGGGCCGCAGGCCGCCATCTCCCAGTCGAGGACGGCCGCCGGCTCGAATCCGTCGTAGACGATGTTCCCGATGCGGGCGTCGCCCCAGCAGAGCACCGAAGGGCCCTCGGCGTCGGGCCAGTGCGCGTCGAGCCAGTCGAAGGCCGCCTCGATGAGCGGTGAACGCGGAAGGCCGTCAACCACCCATGCGTAGTAGTCCCGTTGGGCCGCGACATGACGGCTCAGCGCGGACCCCTTGCCGTCCGGCAGCAGGAACTCGGCTTCCCCGACCGGGAATTGGTCGTGCAGCCGCGCGATGACGTCGATGGTGGCGTCCTGGAGACGGGCGCGCTCGGCGTCGTCGGCGGCGTGCAGCCAATTCCCCTCGTACGTATAGGGCATGACGTCCGGCGGTACGCGCCCCTCGGCCCGGTCCATGACGAAGAACGGCGCCCCGAGCGGCGCGGGGTCCTCTTCGAGCCGGCGCACGCGGGGCACGGGTACGTCGGTGTGCTCGGCGACCAGGCGCATCACGCGGTGCTGGCGGGCCATGTCGTACACGGGGAAGACGGTGTACGCGTCCGGGGCGGCGGCGAGCCGCAGGGCGCAGGCGCATACGGAGGTGTCGGGGTGCTCGATGTCGAAGAGGAGGGTCTCGCTCGACATGCCGTTGGACGACGGCACCCGGATGCCGGTGACGCGGGCGCCGGGCAGCTCGGCGTCGAGCCAGGCGGACAGGCGGCGGCCGACGTCCTCGGGGTCACGGGTGGAGGTGCGGGGGCGGGGCGCGGTGGCCAAGGTGGTGCTCCCTTCACGACGGGCGGGCGGCTGGGTCAGGGGGCGACGGAGGTGTAGTCGGCGAAGCCGCTGGGGTCGTGACGGCCGAAGCTGCCGTGCTCGAAGATCCCGTAACCGGTCTGTCCGTCGAGGGTGAAACGGGCGGCGTGGTCGGTGACGCCGTACGCGGCCATCGGGTGGGCGGCCGGGTCGGAGAGGTCGTAGACCTGACGGTCCGTCCAGCCCCGGCCCTGCCAGGTGCCGTGCTGCCACCCGTCGGCGGGCGGGTAGCCGGCGCCGACGGCGAGGGGGGAGGATGCGAGGATCTCGACGCCGAGTTCGAGGGGCTTGCGGGCCTGGTCGGTGAGGTGGATGACGGCGCGTTCGGGGTGACGGGTGCCGGGGCGGTAGGTGATGTCGGCCTGGGGCCAGCCGAGTTGGGCGTCGGGGTGGCCCTCGCGCACCAGTGCCGCCTCGTTGAGGGTGCGGTAGCCGTCGGCGTCCTCCTGCGCGATGACCATGACGAACCGGTCGTCGAAGCGGGCCGGCACCCACAGCCAGTGGAACCCTTCGGGCCGGTACTCGTCGCCGCGCCCGGCCTCCTCGCCGGGGATCGGCCGCACCCCCCAACTGCGGTCGCGCGTCCCGGTCCACTCCCCCGCCGTGACCGGTATCTCCTCGCCGCCGACCCGGATCACGCCGGAGCAGTGGCCCGCCTGCACGAACCGCCGCCCCTCAAGGGTGAGCCGGTCCCCCTTGCGCTGCACGTGGTGCGGCTCCCACAGCGCGGGGAAGTCGGCGTCCCAGACGATGTCGTACGAGAGTGAACCCGGCTCGTCCGGATCGGGAGCGCAGTGCAGCGAGAAGCGGCGCAACGGGGTGTCGACGGTGATCGTCAACGGGCCGACGCTCAGCTTCATACGGTCGTCCGTGAGGGCGTCGGACGCGCGGACGGCGTGCAGCGTGTCACCGACGCGGAGGGTGGCGTAGGCGTCGATCACCCCGGTGTTGGGATACACCCCGAGCCCCGCGATGAGCAGGGCCCGCCCCTGGTGGTCGAAGACGTGGAAGATGCAGCGGTCGTAGGCGTTGCGGTCACCGGTCGCGACGTGGGCCATGGAGAGGGGGGCCTGGTGGATGGGGTACTCGTCGAGGGGGATGGGGCGGTTGTTGGGCATGGGCAACCTCCGGTCCAGCGCGGGGATCTGACGGTACGTCAGCTACGCCCGCCTCGCCATACCCCGGTCGGCCGATGACGGCCGCTTCCCGGAAGCCGGCTCTTGCGAGCCGGGGAACCGCCGCACCCGGGACGGAGCCCAGCGGGCTACAGCGCTCCGGCCGACTTCGCTCCCATGCGTCCATCGAGGCCCCGGTACGGCGAGCGTCGCACTATCGTGGGGATGCCGATCCAGGAGGGACCGCCGTGACAACCGCCCCGGGACATCCGTCTGACGTTCCCCCGCTGCCTGAGCGCAGCATCCCCGCGCTACGTGCCGCGATCGCGGCGCACGCTCCCGAGCTCCTGCCCGACTTCGAGGCAAGCTGGCGGGCCAAGGTGGCCGACACCTACGACATCAGCGCCGCGCCGGCTTTCCTGGCCCGATGGTGGGCCGAGTACGCCCTGGCACGCGACCCCGAACTCGATCGTCACGTCCGCGATCTGGAAGAGCGCGCCGCCCGGGCCGCGGACCCGGAAAAGGCGCAGGCACTGCTGGAAGAGGCTGCCGAGATCCACACGCGGATCAGCCGGCTCGGGCCCGGCGAGTGAGCGGGGAGTTCACTGGTCCGCCCCGGTCCGTCGACTGGACGAAGGCCGCTTCCGAGTACCGCGACAGCCTGCCCCAGCCTGTTCGGGACGCCATCATTGAGGCCGTCGTGGAGCTGCTGACCTCCCAGCACCCCTACCGGGACCTCGCTCCGGAGGGGGCCACCGTACATACAGCCGTATCCGCCCAAGGGTGACCGCTCTTCGGCCGCTCGCGTTGGCAGGCCATGAGCCTGCTTTATTCGAGCGCCCCCGGTCGCGGCCGGCGCCGCCGCGTGGCCCCGTTCGAACCCGGCCCCACCCCAGCGCCGGCGGCCGCCGAATCGGTTCGGCAATATGCCGATCCGCCCATCTACCAATCCCTGCTGCGCCATTGGGCGAGCAAGGGGCGGACCCTGCCGGGGCGCCGCGATCAGGAGTGGGTCCGGATCGTGGCGGCCCCGGTGTGGCCGAGCCACGTTCCCACGGGGAACGAGTTCCGGGTCAGCGGGTTTCCGGACCCGCCAGGTGCCGGGCGATGACCATCCGCTGGATCTGGTTGGTGCCCTCCACGATCTGGAGCACCTTGGCCTCCCGCATGAACCGCTCGACCGGGAAGTCCGCCGTGTACCCGTAGCCCCCCAGGACCTGCACCGCGTCCGTGGTGACCTTCATCGCCGCGTCCGTGCAGAACAGCTTGGCCATCGCGGCCTGGCGCGAGAACGGCCGCCCGGCGTCGCGGAGCCTGGCCGCGGCCAGGTACAGGGCGCGGCCCGCCTCGATCTGGGTCGCCATGTCGGCCAGCATGAAGCGCAGGCCCTGGAAGTCGGCGATGGGACGGCCGAACTGCTGCCGCCCGGTCGCGTAGGCGAGTGCCTCGTCGAGCGCCGCCTGGGCCACGCCGATCGCACAGGCGGCGATGCCGAGCCGGCCGGAGTCGAGCGCGGAGAGTGCGATCGCGAAGCCCTGGCCCTCCTCGCCGATGCGGCGGGCGTCGGGGACGCGTACGCCGTCGAAGTGGAGCTGTGCGGTGGGCGAGCCCTTCATGCCCATCTTCTTCTCGGGGACGGCGGGCGAGAGTCCTTCCGCGTCGCCAGGCACCAGGAACGCCGTGATGCCACGCGCACCCTCGCCGCCCGTGCGGGCGAGCACGGTGTAGAAGTCGGCGATCCCGCCGTGCGTGATCCAGGCCTTGGTGCCGGTGATGACCCAGTCCGAGCCGTCCCGCACCGCCTTGGTGCGCAGCGATGCCGCGTCCGAACCCGAGGCCGGCTCGGAGAGGCAGTACGCGCCGAGCAGGCCGCCGCCGAGCATCGACGGCAGGTGCTCGGACTGCTGCTCCTTGGTGCCGTATCCCGCGAGCGCGTGACAGGCGAGGGAGTGGACGCTCACGCCGAGGCCGACCGTGAGACGCGCCGAGGCGAGTTCCTCGAGTACCTGGAGGTAGACCTCGTAGGGCTGGTCGCCCCCGCCGAACTCGGAGTCGTACGGAAGGCCGAGCAGTCCGGATTCCGAGAGCAGGGTGAAGATCTCGCGCGGGAACCGGCCGGCATCCTCCTGCTCGGCGGCCCGGGGCGCGATCTCCCGCTGGACGATGTCGCGCACGAGGGCGACGAGGTCCCGGGCCTCTTCGGTGGGCAGCTGTCGTTCCACCGGCTGTGGGGCACGGTCGGGCATGGCGCGCTCTCCTCCCTGTCGGGCGCTGCGGCGGACGCACGCGCAGGGTGTGGCGGCGCCGCCGGTGACTCTGCTCTACGGCCGTTACCTTCCCTTCCGGGTCACAGAAGTAGCAGGCGGGTGGCCGTGGCGCTGTGAGTATGCCCGATCGGACGCGTCCCGTCACTGGCTCCAAGATCACGATTTCCGCGTACTCCGAGCCGGAGGCGGTTCCCCGGGTGGTCCCGGAACTCGGCCCTCCGGAGTTGGTCCGCACCATTGACCGCACTGGTCTAGTCCTTCTAGCGTTCCCTTCAGCGACTTAGTGCGTTCATGTCAATCGCTTCGAGCCGTCGCGTCCTGCCCCACTCTCCCCTCCCCACGAGGAGATCACGATGCCCGGACCACGCCCCCCACTCCCCCACGCCCTGGACCCCGTTCGGACAGCGGGTGCCCGCACCCGGTTCAAGGCCCTGGTCGCCGCCGCGTGTACCGCGGCGCTCGGTGTGACCCTGCTCGCCGGCGCCGGCAGCGCCAACGCCTCACCCGAGCCCGCTCCCCCGGCCGGGGCCCGGGCTCAGGCCCCGGCCCCGCAGGCCGCCGCGGCCGGCTCCAAGGTCGTCGGGTACTTCACCGACTGGGGTGTCTATCAGCGCAATTACCACGTCAAGAACATCGAGACCTCCGGCTCCGCCGCCAAGCTGACCCACATCAACTACGCGTTCGGCAACGTCACGGGCGGCAAGTGCGCCATCGGCGACGCCTACGCCGACTACCAGAAGACCTACGACGCCGCCTCCAGCGTGGACGGCACCGCCGACACCTGGGACCAGCCGGTCGCGGGCAGCATCAATCAGCTGCGTGAGCTGAAGAAGAAGCACCCCGGGCTCAAGGTCCTCTGGTCGTTCGGTGGTTGGACCTGGTCGGGCGGGTTCGCCGAGGCCGCGAAGAACCCGGCGGCGTTCGCCTCGTCCTGCTATTCGCTGGTCAAGGACCCCCGCTGGGCCGATGTCTTCGACGGCATCGACATCGACTGGGAGTACCCCAACGCCTGCGGTCTCACCTGTGACACCAGCGGACGCGAGGCCTTCAAGAACCTTCTCTCCGCGCTGCGTTCGAATTTCGGCGGCTCCAGCCTGGTCACCGCCGCCATCACGGCGGACGCGTCGGCCGGCGGCAAGATGGAGGCGACCGACTACGCGGGCGCCGCTCAGTACGTCGACTGGTACAACCCGATGACGTACGACTTCTTCGGCGCCTGGGCCGCGCAAGGGCCGACCGCCCCGCACTCCCCGCTGACCTCCTACAGCGGCCTGCCCACGCAGGGCTTCACCACCGACGCCGCCATTCAGAAGCTCAAGCAGCTCGGCATCCCGTCCGGCAAGCTCCTGCTCGGCATCGGCTTCTACGGACGCGGCTGGACCGGCGTCACCCAGAAGGCACCCGGCGGCAGCGCGACGGGACCGGCCGCCGGCACATACGAGCAGGGCATCGAGGACTACAAGGTGCTCAAGACCAAGTGCCCGGCCAACGGTACGGTCGCGGGCACCGCGTACGCCTACTGCGGCAACAACTGGTGGAGCTATGACACCCCGTCCACCATCGCCGGCAAGATGACCTACAAGAACACCCAGGCGCTCGGCGGCACCTTCCTGTGGGAGCTGAGCGGCGACACCGCCAACGGTGAGCTCATCAAGTCGGTTCACTAGCACGGGAGTTGCACCAGGAGGGGCGGGTGGCTTCGGCCGCCCGCCCCTTCGGCGTGCCGAGGGAATCCCGCTCGGATCAGGCCGGCTCCGGGGCGGGACAGGACGGCTCGAACTCCTCGATGGTGTCCAGGGTGCGGCGCAGCATCCGTATGAGCAGCTCGCGCACGGTGTCGCGGGGCGGTTCGAGGGAGCCGAGCCAGTCGAGGGTGACGCTCTCCACGCTGCCGAGCCAGCCGAGCAGCGCGAGCCGGGCGAGCACCGGAATGGACCGGGTGCCGTAGGCGCCCTCCGCGATGGTGGCGATCAGCTCCTCGCGCACCGCGTCCCGGATCGCCTGCACCTGCGTGTCGAAGCCGACCCCGCCCGTGACGATCGTCCGGTACGCCGCCTGGTGGTTCTCGGCGTAGCGGAGATAGCCGTCGATGGTGCGGTGCACCCGTTCGGCGCGGGGCAGCTCGGTGTCGCTCCCGGCGCGCGAGACGAGATCGGCGACGGAGTCCTCGACGATGGCGAGGTAGTAGCCCCGCTTGGACTTGAAGTAGTAGTAGATCAACCCCTTGGCCACGCCCGCGTGCTGGGCGATGTCGTCCATCGACAGCGCGTCGTAGGAGGTGTCGGCGAACAACTTCCGCCCGGTCGCGATGAGTTCGGAACGACGCGCCTGGGATCTTTCGGTCGTCCCGCCCTGTTGACTATTATTCAAATTAAGCCCTAGTCTCCAACTGCCGCAGGATGCCCGCAGTATGGCAGACCTGCCTTCGCACTTCCCCTGCACCGCCTTTCCGAGGGTTCGCCGGATCGTACGGGAGGATCAAGTGAGCGCAGCCAAACGGCCGTTGGCCGAAGGCAGAACAGCCTGGAAGAAGACGGCGGTCGTCGCCCTGCCGGCGGTCGTCGCGGTCGGGATCATGGCCAATGTGATGGCCGAGGGCGCGCTGGCCGCGTCGTTCGCGGTCTCCGGCACCAGCTTCCAGGTCGCGTCGGGGAAGCTGACCAGCTCGGGGCTCTCCTCGTACGTCCAGACCGACAAGTCCGTCGACGGCAAGGGTCACCCTGTGGCGCTGCTCGGCATCGGCGACGCCAGGCTCAGCGACATCTGCCAGTCCGCCGAGGTGAGCACCCCCGTCGGCACGGTCGTCTTCAAACTGACGGCGGGCGGTGACGCGGGTGAGGTCACCGCCAGCAATCTGGTCATCGACGGCGAGGACCTGGTCGGCGACGCCCACTTCGGTACGGCGCAGATCGGCCGGGACGCCTCAACCCTCGATGCCGTCAAGGGTGTTCAGGGTGAGCCGGGCAAGTTCGGCCTCCAGGCGGGCGACATCGAGGTCGACGGCGTGAAGTCGCACGCCTGGTCGGCGACCGGCGGCGACTTCCGGCTGAAGGGGATGAAGGTCGATGTGAGCATCGGCGGCAAGAAGTGCTTCTGAGACGACTGGGCCTGCTGAGGCTCCCCCGCGCGGGCGCGGCCCGCCCCACCCCGGGCACGGGCCGCACCCCCGGCGCCCCCGGGCCCGGTGAGCCCGGGCCCGACGGGTCCTGGTCCAAAGGACCCCGGTCCTGGCCCGACGGGTCCTGGCCCAGGTCCGACGAGCCCCCGCGCAAGCCCGGCGAACTCCGGCTCCGGGCCGCCGCACCCGCCGCGCCCGGCGTGCGGTACCCGTGGCTCGACGCACGGCTGCCGCTGCCCGAAGCCCGCCGCGCACTGCGGGGCTGGCGGCGGACGCGGCCGTTCTGGGCCGGGATCCTCCTCGTACTCGGCGGCATGGAGCTGCTGCTCGTGCCGCTGTCGCCGCTGACCATCCTGGTCAGTCTCGGGCTCGGCGGGATCGCCGCGATCGGTATCGGGCTGGCCCTCGTCGTCGCCGGTCTCTTCCTGTGGTTCCTGCCGCACACCCGGCACTACGTGTCCCTCAACGCCCTGATCCTGTCGGTGCTCTCCTTCGCGGCCACCAACCTCGGCGGGTTCCTGGTCGGGATGGCGCTCGGGATCGCGGGCAGCGCCATGGGGTTCGGCTGGACACCGAGGGAGCGCGGCGCCGGGCGCGCGGCGAGCGTACGCACCCAGCGCACGCTCGCCGCCGTCCTGCCCGTGGCCCTCCTCGTCGCCCTCGGCCCGCGCCCGCCGGCCCAGGCCCGGACACCTGCGCAGGCCCAGGCACAGCCACAGCCCCCGGCTCTGCTTCAGGCGGGCGCCGTCACCGCGCCCCTGGTGCCGCCGACGGTCACCACCACCCGCTTCGCACCCCACGGCTTCCTGCTCGCCGGGGTGACGACCGTGCCCACCGCGCACGGCCCCCTCAAGGTCATGGTCCTCAGGATGACGTCGGCCTCGCTCACCGACTACCGTCTCAACACCCGTGACGGCCACGACGAACTGGCGCTGGGCGCACGCTCGTTGGACCTCAGCGGGAATGTGACGCTCTATCTCAGCAAGTTCAGCGGCTGCCTCGAAGGACTGCTCTGTCTCACCTTCGACCCCACCACCCTGCCGGTGCCGCCGATCGTCCCGCCGTTCGTCTTCATGACGCAGGTGACGGCCGAACAGGCCCTGGTCACCTCGGACTCGATCGTCGCGAACGGTCTGACCCTGGGGGCATCGTGATCCCGATCCAGGCCTCGCTGTTCTGGGCGTACGCGACGGGCGCCACCTTCGCCGTCTCCGCCGCCCGCCAGCTGCAATGGTGGCAGCGTTCGGTGTACGAGGGAGGCGTACGCACCCGCAGCCGCGCCGCCAACCCGTACCTCGCGCTGACCGTGCTCTTCGCGGCGGTGCTCCTGGTGCCCTCGGGTCTGTTCATGCTGTGGCAGAACCCGTCGTGGGCGACGATGCAGGTGGCCCGCGACGCGCACGGCGTCTGGGCCGGGTTCGTGCTCCTCTACGCGGGCGGCACGGTGGTCGCCGCGCTGCTCGGGTTCCTCGTCGCGCAGGCGCTGGTGCTCGTGGGGGCCGGGTACTGGGCCTATCTGCAGAGCGTCGGCGGCCACTTCCTGATGGGCGCGGTGCTCGTCCACGGATGGGACGGCACGGGCTACCGCCGTCTGCTCACCACCGGCCGGGAGGCGCTGCGCGCGTGGCCCGAGGACAGCGTGGTCAACCACGTGCTGCACTTCGTGACATCGGGAACGTTCCTGGCGCTCCTCGTGCTGGGGGCCGCGGTGATCGGCACCCTGCTCGTCACGGAGATCGGCTGGCTCATGGAGGGCTGGGAGCTGCCGGGCGCGGACGAGGACCGGAAGGTGCCACGCGTCCTCGCGGTGGCCGTCGCGGCGGCCGGTGTCTACGGGCTGCCGTTGGTCGGCGCCGTGGCCGCGAGCGCGCTGGTGCGCCTGCTGGGGTGGCCGCTGGGGCTCGCGCTCTTCGCTCTCCTGGCGGGTGCGGTGCTACTCGCCCGGCGCTCACCGGTACGGCTCCTGTACGGCCTGGTGGGCATCCCGCACCGGCACTGGAGGGCCGATGCGGAGCTGGATCACGTGGTGGTTACAGCAGCCCCGCCTGCGTGACGAGCATGGCGATGACCACCACGAGGGTCCAGCCCAGGACGTGCTCCAGGATCTTGGGGCCGGTGTCCTTGGGGCCGCCGGTGCGGGCGCGCAGCTCGGCCAGGGCGCGGGGGTCGTCGAGCGTGGTGGCAGGCAGGGTCATGGGAACTCACTCGGTCGTGTGGTGCACGGTCCCCCCGGTGACCGTTCCACAGTGCCAGCGGACCGGGCCCCCGGGGTAGAGACGTTCATCACTGCCCCGGGGGCCGGCCGTCCCCTCAGCCGAGGCCGACCGCCGCGAGCGCCGTGCGCTGCCTGGCCGTCGGCTCGGCCGGCCAGTACAGGTAGCAGACGCCTCCTGTGCCGGACGACACGTTGCCGCTCGCGTTGTAGCGCTTGGTCCGCAGCCAGATGTTCTCGAACTCGCGCCTCTTGTAGACGCGGCGCACGGCGCTGTCGTCGGGCGCGGCGGGATCGTGGGCGATCACGTCCCCGGCGTCGGTGAAGCCGGTCACCGTCATCAGATGGCCCGAGGTGCCGTAGCCGGCGCCGGTCAGCTCCGTCGCGAGGAAGGACTGGGACGTTATGGCCGGGATGCCCGCGCGGACCAGGCGCTCCACGTCGTTCAGCGAGCGCAGCCGGGTCACGACGGCGCTCATGTCCCGGTAGGTGGCGGCGTAGGCCGCGTTGAAGGGCCAGTTGCCGCAGCCCGCGTACTGGTAGTCGTAGGTCCCGCGGGCCGCCTGGCAGACCTGGGGGTCGGCGTAGGACGGATCAACCCAGGCGAGGTCCGCGGGGCTCGGCTTCCGCCCCCAGTGCTCGATGATCATCTGCGAGGAGGTGGGGCTGCACCAGGCCTCGCCGCCGTTGTCGTACTGGGGGTACTGGCCCTTGTGGATCTCCTGCGAGTAGCTCGGCACCGCCAGCTCCCCCGCGAAGCCGGGGGTGGAGGCGTCCACCGTGAACCGGTCGGGGATGTCGGACGCCATCGCGCCGAGCCGCCACACCACCGGTGTGAGCCGGCTGCCCGGCCGGCGGTACAGCGTGATCCGCAGCCGGTACGCGGCCAGGCGCAGCCCGGTGGCGGGGGCGTCGATGGCGAAGGTGTCGGTCGAGATGGAACTCTTGCCGTCGCCCTGGCCGTCGACGGAGGTGCGCCGGATGTCGGCGTCACCGTCGCCGGCCGTCCAGCGGCCCATGACGTACGCGGGGGTCTCGGTGCCGTCGGTGTAGGTGCCGAGCAGCTCGATCTGGAGCCAGGTCCCGGCAGGGGTGTGCGCGTTCCAGTGGGCGACCGCTTCGGTGGCGGGGACGGTGGAGCGGTGCGACGGCGAGGTCCAGCTCGCGTACTCCCAGGTGGCGCTCGTCCCGGTGTGCGGGTCGGTGTAGCGGGTGGTTCCGGCGGGGCGGTCGATCACGATGCCCGGGCGGCGGCCCGCTTCGGCGCGTACGCCGTGCGCGGTACCGGAGCGCCACTGGGCGTGGGTGGTCCAGGCCTGGTTGTCCACGAGCTGCTTGCCCTGTCTGGGGCGGGACGGGCGGCCGGACGCGGCCGCTGTCGCCGGTCCGCCGGACGAGGTCACGGCGGCGCCGGCCGCTACGGCGACGGCCGCGGCGAGGACGGTTCTGCGTGGGGTTGAGCCGGTCATGGTGAGGACCCCCAGTCGGTTACGGATGGGGTGGTGCGTGCACGACAGCGGGCCAACTATCCCGGGTGCGGGGGCCGTCCTGCCAGTGATTCGGCACGCGTCCCGACGCCAATATTGGTCTCGACCACTGGCATGACCCGGGTGGGCGTCCCGGCACCCGGTACGGTCGGACACCGAACCGTCGACCATACCCAGGCAGGACGCATGAACAGCTCGCCTCCCCCCGGCAACGCCCTGCCCGAACTGGCCGCTTCCGTACGGGAGTTGCGGCCCTCGTGCGGGCCGGTGCGGCTGGTCGCGGTGGACGGGCACGCCGGCTCCGGCAAATCCACGTTCGCCGGCCGGCTCGCTCGGACGCTCGGCGGGGCGCCGGTGCTGCACCTGGACGACCTGGCCACGCACGAGGAGTTCTTCGGCTGGACGGACCGGTTGCTCCGACAGGTGACGGAACCCTTCGCTCGCGGCGAGGCCGCCCGGTACGAACCGTACGACTGGCATCTGCGGCGCTTCACCGAGGCGCGCACCATGGAGCCCGCCCCCGTGGTGCTCGTCGAGGGGGTCGGGGCCGGCCGCCGGGCGCTGCGGCCCGCGCTCAGTCTGCTCGTCTGGATGGAGCTGGACCCGGAAGCGTCCTGGGCGCGGGGCCGGCACCGCGACGGAAGCGAGCTCTCCGCCTTCTGGGACGCGTGGACGGAGGCGGAGGTGCGTCATTTCGCCCAGGACCCCTCGCGCCCCTTCGCGGACACCGTGGTGCGGCAGGTACCGGAGGGGTACACGTGGCGCCCGGGGCCGGAGTCGACACCCGACACCGCCCATCCGCTCACCGAGCGTAACGGCCTCACCCCACCTCGCTGAAGAGTCGCAAATCGGCCCACACTGTGCCCCAACTCCGCTTGACCCAGGGGCCATACAGGTCTTACGTTCTCAATGTGCGGCTTTTCGAAGTCGCCGCGGACACGAAGCCCCCGGTTGTTCCCCCGTGATCGGGGGCTTCGTTCTGTCCTTTCCGCCCGTTTCGGGCCGTCACCCAGGGCCTTTCGCTCACCCTCGGTCACCATCAATGCCCCCTCCGCGCCCCCTACGGCAGGGGGCCTTCTCGCAGGTACGATGCCCTCGGTGCGGTCAACTCCCGTCAATTCCCTTGGGCGAATTGGCGGTTCAGCACGGGGCACGGTGTGGGGGACGTGATGGACTTCGGCACTACGGGCGCGCACGCCCCGGCCGATCTCGCCTGGCTGCGCGGGGTGGACGCCTACACGATGGGCGCGTATCCGCAGGCCGAGGAGGAGTTCCGCACGGCCGTGCGGCTCGACCCCTCGATGGCGGACGGCTGGCTCGGACTCCACGCCCTGCGCGTGGACACCACCACCGCGCTGCTGCGCATGTATCGCCACCGCGAACGTTTCGGCGAGCAGCGCGCGAGCCACCGCCGAACCCTCAACTCCTGGTACTGGCTGGGCTGGTGGGTGCAGCCGGTCCTGGAGAGCCCGCGCGATCTGCTCCTGGCGCACGCCTCGCACTGGCTGGACGGTCGCCATGTGCCCGAGCTGGACCGGGCGTTGGCGGGGCTGCCGCCCGTCGACGCCGACCCCCAGGTGCGGTTCCTGCACGCCTGCCGCGCCTACCTGGTCAAGGACTGGGAACAACTGGTGCGCCATACCGAGCCGTTGGTGAACGATCCGCTGCTCGGCATCGAGGCGGGCCTGTTCGGCGGCATGGCCCGGGTCCGCCTCGACATGTTCGGCCAGGCGGAACCCCTGCTCTCCGCAGCCCTGATGCGCTGCCGCAGCGAACAGCCCCAGCGCAAGGAGCTGCGCTACTGGCTGGCCCGCGCCCACGAGGGCACCGGACGCTCGGCCGCCGCCCTGCCCCTGTACCGGGCGGTGCACCGCGTCGACCCGGCGTTCATGGACACCGCGGCCCGGCTCACCGCGATCACCGAGAACGACGGGTTCGACGGCTCCGAGGATCCCCCCGACCTCGCCGCGGTCGCCCTGTCCGGCTTCGGCGACACCGTGGAGGCGGAGGCCGAGACCATCCCCGGGCTCGACCAGCCCGACGGCCGCGAGCTGAGACTCCTCGGTGAGCCCCAGACACCGCTGGCCGGTCCGGCCGGCCCCGGCCGTGACGGTGTACGGGACAAACCGGGCGTTCCGGCGCAGCCCGGCGCCCCGCGGTTCCCGGCCGGGCCCACCGACTCGGTGCTGCTCGCCGAAGCGCTGGCCGAGCTGGAGCGGATGGTCGGCCTCGAACCGGTCAAGCGTCAGGTCAAGGCGCTCTCCGCGCAGCTCAACATGGCGCGGCTCAGAGCCAGTCAGGGGTTACCTGTCCAGCCGCCGAAACGTCACTTTGTCTTCTCCGGCCCCTCCGGCACCGGCAAGACCACCGTGGCCCGCATCCTCGGCCGGGTCTTCTACGCCCTTGGGCTGCTCGGCGGCGACCACCTGGTGGAAGCCCAACGAGCCGATCTGGTAGGTGAGTTCCTCGGCCAGACCGCCGTCAAGGCCAACGAGCTGATCGACTCGGCGCTGGGTGGTGTGCTCTTCGTCGACGAGGCGTACTCGCTCTCCAACTCCGGCTACAGCAAGGGCGACGCATACGGCGACGAGGCGCTCCAGGTACTCCTCAAACGCGCCGAGGACAACCGCGACCATCTCGTGGTCATCCTCGCCGGCTACCCCGAGGGCATGGACCGGCTGCTCGCCACCAACCCGGGCCTCTCCTCCCGCTTCACCACCCGCGTCGACTTCCCCTCCTACCGCCCCCTGGAGCTGACGTCGATCGGCGAGGTCCTCGCCGCCGAGAACGGCGACGCGTGGGACGAGGAAGCCCTCGACGAGCTGCGCTCCATCAGCGGACACGTCATCGACCAGGGCTGGATCGACGAGCTGGGCAACGGCCGCTTCCTGCGCACCCTGTACGAGAAGAGCTGCGCCTACCGGGACCTGAGGCTGTCGATGTATCCGACGACGCCGACCCGGGACGACCTCTCGACGCTGCGGCTGCCCGATCTGATGCAGGCCTACGGAGAGGTCCTGTCGGGTCGCGGCCCCACCCGCCGCGACCCCCAGGAACCACCGCTCTAGTCAGCCCGCGAGCGCCTGCTGTGCCTGTTCGCCGCGGGGCTCGGCGAGCCGCGTCAGCGCGGTGGGCTCCTCGCGGTGCGCGGGGTCGCGGACCTCGCCCACCAGCATCTCCAGCATGTCCTCCAGGGCGACGAGGCCGAGCACGCGGCCCGATCCGTCGATGACCTGGGCGAGGTGGGTGGCCGCGCGGCGCATCACGGTGAGGGCATCGTCCAGGGGCAGTTCGGCCCGCACGGTGGCGAGCGGGCGCCACAGCTGCTGCGGCACCGCGCGCTCCCGCTCCTCCACGTCGAGTACGTCCTTGACGTGGAGAAACCCCATGAAGGCACCGAAGGCACCGGAAGCACCGGGAGCGCCGCCCTCGGCGCACACCGGGAAGCGGGAGAACCCGGTGCGTACCGTCAGCTCCTCCAGCTCTCTCGGCGTGACCGCGCATCCCACCGTGACCAGGGAGGCCCGGTCGAGCAGGACGTCGGTGACCGGGCGGCTGCCCAGTTCGAGGGCGTCCTCCAGGCGTTCCTGCGCCTCGGGCTCCAGGAGCCCGGCCTGGCCGGAGTCCTCGACAAGACGGCCGAGCTGGACGCTGGTGAAGACGGCCTCCACCTCGTCCTTGGGCTCGACCCGGAACAGCCTGAGGATCAGGCGCGCACAGGCGCCGAGCGCGATCGTCACCGGCTTGCAGACCCGGGCGAAGGCGACCAGGCCCGGGCTGAACCACAGCGCGGTCCTCTCGGGCGCCGCCATCGCCAGGTTCTTCGGGACCATCTCGCCGATGACGAGGTGGAGCGAGACCACCAGCGCCAGCGCGATGACGTAGCCGAGCGGGTGGACCAGGCCCTCGGGGAGCCCGGCCGCATGGAACACCGGCTCCAGGAGCTTGGCCACGGTCGGCTCGGCGACCGCGCCGAGGGTCAACGAGCAGATGGTGATGCCGAATTGGGCGGCGGCCATCATCTGCGGCAGGTTCTCCAGGCCGTGCAGCACCTGGCGGGCGCGCGCGGAGGAGGCGGCGAGCGGTTCGATCTGGCTGCGGCGCACGGAGACCAGTGCGAATTCGGCGCCGACGAAGAAACCGTTGGCGAGCACGAGCAGCAGCGCGAACAGAAGTTGGAGCACGCTCATCGGGTGGCCTCCGCCATGGGTGCCTCGGCGGCGCGCACGAAGCGCACCCGCTCCGCGCGGTACCGCTCGACCTGACGGACCTGGATGCGCCAGCCGGGCAGCTCCACCCGGTCGCCGGGGACCGGGATGCGGCCGAGCAGGTCCGCGACGAGCCCGGCGACGGTCTCGTAGGGCCCCTCGGGCGCTTCGAGACCTATCCGGCCCAGGTGGAGGACGCGGCAGCTGCCGTCGGCCTCCCAGGCGGGCCTGCCGTCCTCGGCCGCCACCGCGGCGAGCTCGGGCCGTCCGGCGTCCACGCCGTCGTGCTCGTCGCGCACCTCGCCGACCAGCTCCTCGACGATGTCCTCCAGGGTGACGACGCCGGCGGTGCCCCCGTACTCGTCGACGACGACGGCGATCGGCTGCTCGCTGCGCAGCCGCCCCAGGAGCTGCTGCACGGGCAGCGTCTGCGGAACGAGCAGCGGCGGCACGGCGATCAGACCGACCGCGGTGCGCAGCCGCTCATCGGGGCGCACCGCGAGCGCGTCCTTGAGGTGGACCATGCCGACGACCTCGTCGATCCGCTCCCGGTAGACGGGGAAGCGGGAGAGGCCGGTGGCGCGGGTGAGGTTGAGGACGTCGGCGGCGGTGGCCGTGGTCTGCAGGGCGCTGACCTTGACGCGGGGGGTCATCACGTTCTCCGCGGTGAGGTGGCCGAGCGAGAGGGTCCGTACGAAGAGGTCGGCGGTGTCCTGTTCCAGGGCGCCGGCCTGGGCGGAGTGCTTCACCAGGGAGACCAGTTCGCCGGGGGTGCGGGCGGAGGCCAGCTCGTCGGCGGGCTCCACGCCGAGCGCCCGCACCAAACGGTTGGCGACGGTGTTGAGCAGCGCGATCACCGGCCGGAACAGCCGCGAGAAGCGGTCCTGGGGTCCGGCCACGAAGCGGGCGACCTGGAGCGGCTTGGAGACCGCCCAGTTCTTCGGTACGAGTTCTCCGATCACCATTTGCACGGCGGCTGCGAGCAGCATGCCGAGCACGACGCTGATGCCGGAGACCGCGCCGGCCGGCAGCCCGGTGGCGCCGATGGGCCCGTCGAGCAGATCCGCGAGCGCGGGCTCGGCGAGCATGCCGACGACGAGCGAGGTGATGGTGATGCCGAGCTGGGTCCCGGAGAGCTGGAAGGACAGCTCGCGCAGGGCGCGCACCACGGTGCGGGCCCTGCGGTCGCCTTCGGCGGCGGCGCGCTCGGCGTCCGGCCGGTCGACGGTGACCAGGCCGAATTCGGCCGCCACGAAGAAGCCGTTGGCGAGGATGAGAAGGAATGCCGCACAGAGCAGCACGAGTGAGATGGTCATGCCGCCGCCTCCTGGGAGGGGGCGGCGCAGGTACTACCGGACGATCCGTCCATCGCTGGAGGGAGTCACTCCTCGGGTCGCAGGTGGCCCCGCGGCCGATGGTGCAGGCTCGTGTGCGGGGCGGGGCGCGCTCGGCGCCGCCGACATCAGGGTAATCAAGATGGTGCCGCGTGGGGCAGCGGGCTCAGCCGTTGTCGTGAGCCGTGCCGGGTGAATCGGTTCGGGTGCCGTGGGTTTCCGCGAGCGCGCGCAGCGCCTTGGCGTCGCGTATCGCCCGTGCCCTGCCGCTCGCCGGCTGGATGCCGAGGACGGGCAGGCTGGTGCCGTCACTGAGGTCGAGGAAGACCCAGGGGTCGCCCTGCCGGAGGTTGACCCGCAGGATCTCCGCCCAGGCGAGGCGGCGCCTGCCGGTGAGATTGACCACGGTGACGCCATGGTCGTCGGCGACGACCTTGGGGCGGCTGAGCAGCACGAGCACCGCGGCGAACAGGGCGGCCATCAGGATGAAGCTGCCCCGCTCGCCCCCGTTGAGGGTCTCCAGGAGCAGCGACATCGCTGTCATGGCGACGAACATGACGGCCGCGCTGGTCAGGAGGACCGCGCGGGTGACGGTCGGCCTGAACGTGACCGGCAGGCCGGGCGGTTGGGGTGCGGGGGCGGACACGGTGTCGTTCGCTTTCGTCGCTGTCGTCTGCGGTGCTGTCGTCTGCGGTGCTGTCGCCTGCGGAGCTGTCGTGCGGCCGCGGCCGCCGGCGGTGCCGTCGGCGGCCGGGCCCGGTGTCAGAGGCGGCAGGCGTGGATGGCCGTGGTGAGGATGGCGCGGGCGCCCAGCTCGTACAGGTCGTCCATGACCCGCTGGGAGTCCTTGGCGGGGACCATCGAGCGGACGGCGACCCAGCCCTCGTTGTGCAGCGGGGAGATCGTCGGCGATTCGAGACCGGGGGTGAGCGCGACGGCCCGCTCCAGGTGCTCGGCGCGGCAGTCGTAGTCCATCATCACGTAGCTGCGGGCCACCAGGACGCCCTGGAGGCGGCGCAGGAACTGCTCGACCTTCAGCTGTGCGGCGCCGTCGGTCGCGGCGCCCGTACGGCGGATGACGGCCGCCTCGGACTTCATGATCGGCTCGCCGAAGACTTCGAGGCCCGCGTTGCGCAGCGAGGTGCCGGTCTCCACGACGTCCGCGATGGCCTCGGCGACGCCCAGCTCGATCGCGGTCTCCACGGCGCCGTCGAGGTGTACCACGGAGGCCTTCACGCCGGCCTCGGCGAGGTACTTGCCGACGATGCCCTCGTAGGAGGTGGCGATCGTCTTGCCCGCCAGATCCTCGACGGAGGCGACGGTGCCGGGCTTCGCGGCGAAGCGGAAGGTGGAGCGGGCGAAGCCGAGCGGCAGGATGACCTCGGCTTCGGCGCCGGAGTCGATCAGCAGGTCCTCGCCGGTGATGCCGATGTCGAGCTTGCCCGCGGACACGTAGATCGCGATGTCCTTGGGGCGCAGGTAGAAGAACTCGACCTCGTTGACGGGGTCGACGGTGACGAGCTCCTTCGACTCCTTGCGCATCCGGTAGCCGGCCTCATGGAGCATCGCCGACGCAGGCCCGGAGAGTGAACCCTTGTTGGGGACGGCGATGCGCAGCATGAGGTCGGCTTCCTTTGTGTACGGAGATGTGCACGGAGTGGTCCCGCTGGTGCGGGCCGGTGTGCCTGACGAAGGGTGTGCTCAGAGGTGGGCGTAGACGTCGTCGAGGGAGATCCCGCGCGCGACCATCATCACCTGGACGTGGTACAGCAGCTGCGAGATCTCCTCGGCGGCGGCTTCCTTGCCCTCGTACTCGGCGGCCATCCAGACCTCGGCGGCCTCCTCGACGACCTTCTTGCCGATGGCATGCACGCCCTTGCCCACCAGCTCGGCGGTGCGGGAGGTGGACGGGTCGCCGTTGACGGCCTTGAGCTGGAGCTCGGTGAAGAGCTCTTCGAAGCTCTTGGAGGGTTTGTTCGCCATGATGCTTCTTAGGGTAAGGGGTGGTTTCCGGTCGCTCAGCGCCAGGGTTCGCTGACCGTGCGCAGCGTGGCCGCGGTGGCGACGGCGGCGGTGACCGCTTCGTGCCCCTTGTCCTCGTTCGACCCTTCGAGGCCGGCCCGGTCCAGGGCCTGCTCCTCGGTGTCGCAGGTCAGCACGCCGAATCCGACGGGTACGCCGGTGTCCACGGTGACCTGGGTGAGGCCGAGGGTGACACCCTGGCACACGTACTCGAAGTGCGGGGTGCCGCCCCTGATGACAACGCCGAGCGCGACGACGGCATCGTAGCCGCGGCCCGCGAGGACCTTCGCCACGACCGGCAGTTCGAAGCTGCCGGGGACGCGCAGCAGGGTCGGCTCGTCGATGCCGAGCTCGTGCAGGGCGCGCAGGGCGCCGTCGACGAGTCCGTCCATCACCTTCTCGTGCCACTGTGCCGCGACCACGGCGACACGGAGGTCTCCGCAGTTGCGTACGGACAGTTCGGGTGCGCCCTTGCCACTCACGTGCTCTCCTTCAGGTGTTTCTGGTTCAGGTGTTTCCGGTGTGCTGAACTGAACTGGTGGTTACTGGTTGCCGCAGGCCGACATGGGCGCCGGGGCGCCGTCCAGCCACGGCAGGTCGTGCCCCATGCGGTCCCGCTTGGTGCGCAGATAGCGCAGGTTGTGCTCGCCGGCCTGGACGGGCATGGGCTCGCGGCCCGAGACCGTCAGGCCGTGCCGGACCAGCGCGGTGATCTTGTCGGGGTTGTTGGTCAGGAGCCGCAGGCTGTGCACGCCGAGGTCGGTGAGGATCTGGGCGCCGGCGGCGTAGTCGCGGGCGTCGGCGGGCAGGCCGAGTTCCAGGTTGGCGTCGAGGGTGTCGCGGCCGCGCTCCTGGAGCTCGTACGCCCGCAGCTTGGACAGCAGGCCGATGCCGCGGCCCTCGTGGCCGCGCAGGTAGACCACGACGCCGCGGCCGGCCTCGGTGATGCGTTCCATGGAGGCCTGGAGCTGGGGGCCGCAGTCGCAGCGCAGGGAGCTGAAGATGTCGCCGGTGAGGCATTCGGAGTGGACCCGCACCAGGACGTCCTCGCCGTCGCCGATGGAGCCGTGGACCAGGGCGACGTGCTCGACGCCGTCGACCGTGGAGCGGTAGCCGTACGCCGTGAACTCGCCGGACGCGGTGGGCAGTTGGACCTCGGCCTCGCGGCGCACGGTCGGCTCGGCGGAGCGGCGGTAGGCGATCAGGTCCTCGATGGAGATGATCGTCAGGCCGTGCTTGCGGGCGAAGGGGACGAGTTCGGGCAGGCGCAGCATGACGCCGTCCTCGCCCGCGATCTCGACGATGGCGCCGGCCGGGGCGAGCCCGGCGAGCCGGGCGAGGTCGACGGCGGCCTCGGTGTGGCCGTTGCGTACGAGCACACCGCCGGGCTTGGCGCGCAGCGGGAAGATGTGGCCGGGCCGGACGAAGTCGCCGGAGGCGGAGCGGTTGTCGGCGAGCAGGCGCAGCGTGGTGGCGCGGTCGGCGGCGGAGATGCCGGTGCTCACGCCGTGCGCGGCGGTCGCGTCGACGGAGACGGTGAAGGCGGTCTTCATCGACTCGGTGTTGTGCTCGACCATCTGCGGCAGGTCGAGCCGGTCGAGGGCGTCGCCCTCCATGGGCGCGCAGATCAGTCCGCGGCACTCGCTCATCATGAACGCGATGATCTCGGGGGTGGCCTTCTCGGCGGCGATGACGAGGTCGCCCTCGTTCTCGCGGTCCTCGTCGTCGACGACGACCACGGGACGGCCGGCCGCGATGTCGCGGACCGCCTGCTCGACGGGGTCGAGGGAGAGGTCCTCACGGTTGTCGGTGGAGTACCAGGTGGGTGCGTGCGTGGTCATGCCGTCGCTCCTTCCAGGACGGGCTTGACGCTCGTGCGCGAGCGCAGCCACCAGTCGCGCATGCCCCACAGGACGAGCGCGCCGTAAATGACGTAGACGAAGCCGGAGAAGGCGTAGCCGTTGGCGAAGTTGAGGGGGACGCCCACCAGGTCGACGAGGAGCCAGGCGAACCAGAACTCGACCATGCCGCGGGCCTGGGCGTACATGGCGACGATGGTGCCGACGAAGACGTAGGCGTCGGGCCACGGGTCCCACGACAGGGCGGGGTAGGCGGTGAACAGGCCGGCCACGGCGACCGTGCCGACGGCGGCGCCGCCGAGCAGGAAGGCCCGCTCGCGCCAGGTCGCGAACCGTACGGCGATGGAGCCGTCCTGCGCCTGCTGCTTGCCCCGGGTCCAGGCGAGCCAGCCGCCGGCCGCGACGACCATCACCACGACCTGCTTGCCCGCGCTGCCGGAGAGGTGTCCGGCGGCGAACGCCACGAACAGGATCAGGCCCGAGACGAACTGGGCGGGCCAGGTCCATATGGAGCGGCGCCAGCCGAGCGCGAGGGCGATCAGGCCGATGGTGTTGCCGGTCATGTCCGACCACTTGATGTGCTGCCCGAAGAGGGTGAAGGCCTCGCCGTTCAGCCAGTTCACTGCGCTCACTTGTCGGTCCCCCCGTGGCTTGCGCCGAGCAGTCGCTCGACGTACTTGGCGATGACGTCGACCTCCAGGTTGACCGGGTCGCCGGGCTGCTTGATGCCGAGCGTGGTCAGCGCGAGGGTGGTCGGGATGAGGCTGATGGTGAAGTAGTCGGCGGCGGCTTCCACGACCGTGAGGCTGACGCCGTCCACGGTGATGGAGCCCTTCTCCACGACGTACTTGGAGAGCTCGCCGGGCAGGGCGATCTTGACGATCTCCCAGTTCTCCGAGGGGGTACGGGCGAGGACCGTGCCGGTGCCGTCGACGTGGCCCTGCACGATGTGCCCGCCGAGGCGGCCGCCGACGGCCATGGGCCGCTCCAGGTTGACCCGGGAGCCGACCTGGAGGGCGCCGAGGCTGGAGCGCTTCAGCGTCTCGTCCATCACGTCGGCGGTGAACTCGCCGTCGCCGAACTCCACGACCGTCAGACACACCCCGTTGACGGCGATCGAGTCGCCGTGACCGGCGCCTTCGGTGACGAGGGGGCCGCGCAGACGGAAGCGGGAGGCGTCACCGAGGGTCTCGATGGCGGCGACTTCGCCCAGCTCTTCGACGATTCCGGTGAACACGTTCAGCGCTCCTTGGCGAGTGGGGTGGCGGCGAGTGGGGTGGCGGCGATGCGCAGATCGGGGCCGATCCGTACGGCTTCGGTGATGGTGAGCCGCAACGCCTCGGTGATGGTGGCGATTCCCGCGTCGCCGAGCGCGGTGGGTCCTGCGCCGAGCAGGGCGGGTGCGAGGTAGCCGACGACCCGGTCGACGGCGCCCGCGGCGACGAAGGCGCCGGCCAGGGTCGGGCCGCCTTCGAGGAGTACGGAGCGCACGCCCCGGTCGTGCAGGGCCCCGAGCAGCGCCGGGATGTCCAGACCGGTGGCGGCGCGCGGAAGGCGCAGGACCGCGGCCTCGGGCAGATGGGCCGTGTCGGCGTCGTCGGCGACCGCGATCAGGGTGGGCGCGGCGTCGTCGAGGATGCGGGCGCCGGGCTTGACTGCGGTGGCGTTGGTGTCAACCGCCAGGCGCAGCGGCTGGGTTGCTCCCTCGATGCCGCGCACGGCGAGGTGCGGGTCGTCGGTGCGGGCGGTGCCGGATCCCACGATCACGGCGTCGCACTCGGCGCGCAGCCGGTGGACGTCGGCGCGGGCCTCGGCGGAGGTGATCCAGCGGCTGGTGCCGTCCGCGGCGGCGGTGCGCCCGTCGAGGGTGGCGGCGTACTTCCAGGTGATGTGAGGGCGGCCCAGGCGTACGGAGGTGAGCCAGGCGGTGTTGCCTGCCTCGGCCTCGGCGCCGAGCAGCCCGTGCTCGACCTGGATCCCGGCCGCGCGCAGGGTGTCGGCGCCGCCGGTGGCCTGCGGGTTCGGGTCGGCGACCGCGTACAGGACGCGGGTGACGCCGGCCTCGATGAGCGCCTGCGCGCAGGGGCCGGTGCGGCCGGTGTGGTTGCAGGGTTCGAGGGTGACGTAGGCGGTGCCGCCGCGGGCCTGGTCGCCCGCCGCGGCGAGGGCGTGGACCTCGGCGTGCGGGCCGCCGGCGCGCTGGTGGAATCCCTCGCCCACGACCGTGCCCGAGGCGTCGGTGATGACGCACCCGACGACGGGGTTGGGGCTGGTGGAGCCGAGTCCGCGCGCCGCGAGCTCGACGGCTCGGCGCATGGCGGCTGCGTCGGCTGTGGGTGCCACCGGGTCCTCCTGCCTCTTCGGGCACGGACTCCGGGGCCTGTCGACGACGACAGAGAGCGGGCAAAGGAATCGTCGGCACAGCTCACGCCACGGCCGAAAGAGACCGGTGCCATGCACGGCGACCGGTAACAGACGGCTGGCACGACCATGAAAACGGTCCGCCCGCCGCGCACTGCCTCCCATCCGGACTTTCACCGTCGGTCCAGGAATTTCACCTGATCAACCGGCCGCTGGATGCGGACGGGTCGCGGACTATAACCGCCGGTTCGGAATTACACCGACCCCGGAGTGCGCTGCTGCTGGTACAGGGCCAGTGTGCCACGCCCGCTCGAAGGCCATGCGAGTGAGCGGATGTGGCCTGGCTCACAGAATGGCCGGATTCGAGTGGCCCTCCGCCTGAAGTCCGGCGGGACACGAGCCACGGCTTGCGCTCACCGTGCCTGAAGTAGGGCGGGATGGGGAGCCGCGGCTCGCGCTCGCCCCGCCCGGGGTCCTGCGGGATGCGAGCCGCGGCCTGCGCCTTTGGTCCATACCTATTGACGCACTGGTCTAGTCCTTTTAATCTCTGCGTCACCTCCGAGGAGAGGCCCGCCGGTGTGCGCACGCCGGGGCCGCGCACGACCCCCGCCCTGTTCGTTGTGTTCCGTCCCACCTCCCAGGAGGAACCCGCTCGTGCTCTCGCCCACCCCCAGACGCACCCGCAGCCGGGCCGCGCTGCTCACGGCCGCCACCGCGGTCGCGGGGCTGCTGTTCGGCTCGCTGTCCACCGGTGTCTCGCAGGCCGCCGTCGACAACGAGGCCTGTCGCCCCGACGGGCTCTACAAGACGCCCGGCGTCGACGTCCCGTACTGCTCGGTGTACGACACCGACGGCCGCGAGAAGATGGGCGCCGACCACCAGCGCCGGGTCATCGGTTACTTCACCGGGTGGCGCACCGGTCAGGACGGGACGCCCGCCTACCTCGCCTCCGACATCCCGTGGGACAAGGTCACCCACCTCAACTACGCCTTCGCGCACGTCGGTTCGGACAACAAGATCTCCATCGGCTCCGACAGCGAGAAGAACGCGGCGACCGGCATGACCTGGCCGGGCGTCGCGGGCGCCGAGATGGACCCCTCGCTCCCCTACAAGGGCCACTTCAACCTGCTCAACAAGTTCAAGAAGCAGCACCCCAACGTCAAGGCCCTGATCTCCGTGGGCGGTTGGGCCGAGACCGGTGGCTACTTCGGTGACGACGGCAAGCGCGTCGACTCCGGCGGCTTCTACGCGATGGCCACCAACGCGGACGGCTCGGTCAACCAGGCCGGCGTCGACACCTTCGCCGACTCGGCGGTCGCCTTCATCAAGAAGTACGGCTTCAACGGCGTCGACATCGACTACGAGTACCCGACGACGATGAAGGACGCGGGCAATCCGCTCGACCTGACCATCTCCAACGCCCGCCGGGCCGGCCTCGTCAAGGGCTACGCGGCCCTGATGAAGTCGCTGCGCGAGAAGCTCGACCGCGCGGGGGCGGCCGACGGCAAGCACTATCTGCTGTCCGTCGCCGCGCCGTCCTCGGGCTATCTGCTGCGCGGCATGGAGACCTTCCAGGTCCAGCAGTACCTGGACTACGTCAACATCATGTCGTACGACCTGCACGGCGCCTGGAACCAGTACGTCGGCCCCAACGCCTCCCTCTTCGACGACGGCAAGGACGCGGAGCTCGCGGCCGCCGGGGTCTATTCGACCTCCCAGTACGGCGGGATCGGCTATCTGAACGCCGACTGGGCCTACCACTACTTCCGCGGCTCCATGCCGGCCGGGCGCATCAACATGGGCCTGCCGTACTACACCCGGGGCTTCGAGAACGTGCAGGGCGGCACCAACGGCCTGTGGGGCAAGGCGCCCTCGACCACCTGCCCGGCCGGAGCGGGCCTCACCACCTGCGGTGACGGCGCGGTCGGCATCGACAACCTGTGGCACGACCTGGACGCCAACGGCAAGGAGGCCCCGGCCGGCTCCAACCCGATGTGGCACGCGAAGAACCTTGAGAAGGGGATCGTCGGGGACTACGTCACGAAGTACGGGCTCCCCGCCACTGCCAAGCTGACCGGCAGCTACGTCCGCAACTACGACTCGACGCTGGTGGCGCCCTGGCTGTGGAACGACCAGAAGAAGGTCTTCCTGTCCACCGAGGACGAGCAGTCCGTGGACGCCAAGGCCGACTACGTGGTGGGCCAGGGCATCGGCGGCACCATGGTCTGGGAGCTGGCCGGCGACTACGGGTGGAACGCCGCCAAGGGCCAGTACGAGCAGGGCTCGACCCTCACCAGCGCGATGTACGACAAGTTCAAGGCGGCCACCCCGTACGGCAACAAGCGCTCCACGATCGACCTGCCCAGCCAGGCGCTGAACATCGGTGTGGACTTCGGGCAGTTCCCGCTCGGCGACTCCAACTACCCCATCAGCCCCAAGGTGACCCTCACCAACAACACCACGGCGACGCTGCCCGGCGGCACGGAGTTCCAGTTCGACTACGGCACCTCCGCGCCGGCCAACGCCAAGGACCAGTCCGGCTTCGGCACGACGATCGTGCGCAGCGACCACACGGCGGCCAACAACATCGGCGGGCTCAAGGGCGCCTACAACCGCGTCTCGCTGAAACTGCCGAGCTGGCAGTCGCTGGCGCCGGGCGCCTCGGTCACCCTCGACTTCGTGTACTACCTGCCGGTTTCCACCCCCTCGAACTGGACGGTGACCTTCGGTGGCAAGACCTACGCGCTGGCCGGCGACCACACCCGGGGTACGACCGTGACCGACCCGGGCGCCTCGACGCCCACCCCGACCCCGACGCCTTCGACGCCTTCGGGCTCGGGCAGCCCCACGCCCACACCCTCGGGCTCGGGCAGCCCCACGCCCACGCCCACACCTTCGGGCTCCACGTGCTCGGCCGGGCTCTGGTCGGCCAGCGCGTCGTACGGCGGCGGCACGACCGTCTCGTACAAATCGCACACCTGGAAGTCCAAGTGGTGGACGAAGGGCGAAGAACCGGGTACTACCGGTGACTGGGGGGTCTGGCAGGATCTCGGCGCCTGCTGATCCGGGCCCCCACCCAGACGCCCGGCGGCGGTCTCCCGGCCCTTGGCCGCCGTCGGGCTTCACCCTCCTGACGAGGCGTCACATTCTGTGCGCCGTCAGCCCTTTGGGGCGAAGAGCTCGTCCTGAGCCGCGTCCCTCGCGGTCAGCAGGGCTCCACCCAGCACCGCGCCGTCGCCCAGTTCGCTCGGTCTGACCTCGGTGACCAGCGGGGTCAGGGCCGCGAGCCGGCGCTGCACGCGGGCGGCGAGCAACTGCCCGCCCGCATGGCCCAGTTCGCCCCCGAGCACGATCAGACCGGGGTCTAGGACCGCGACCACGCTCGCCGCGCCGACGGCGATGCGCTCGGCCAGCGCGTCGAGGAAGGGCCCGTCGGCGGAGCGCAGGGCGTCCTCCGCACCGAGGGTCCTGCCGTGCCGTGCGGCGAGCCGCGCCACCGCACCCGTGTGCACCAGCTCGTGGAAGCCGCCGTCGCAGCTCGTCGCGGACGGCAGCCCGCTGGTGCCCGGCACCGGCAGGAATCCGATCTCGCCGGCGCCACCGGAGGCGCCCCGGCGCAGCTTCCCGTCCAGGACGAGGGACGCGCCGATCCCCTGGCCGAGCCAGAGCAGGGCGAAGGTGTCCTGCCCGCGCGCCGCGCCGAGCCGCTGCTCGGCCACGGCCGCCAGGTTGGTCTCGTTCTCCACGAGGACGGCGGCGGGAAGCCGCTCGGCTAGTACGCGGACGAGTTCGCGGTGCCAGGCGGGCAGCCCGGTGGTGTCGCGCAGCTCCCCGCTCGCCGGGTCGATGAGGCCCGGGGCGCCGACCGCGACACTGTGCAGCCGCTCCGCGCCCGCCTCCTTCGCGGTGCGCTCCAGGAGGGCCACCACCTGCTCGACGGCGGGCTCCGTCCCGGTCCCCGCTTCCACCGGCAGCGTCGCCTCGGCCAGCGTGGCGCCCAGCAGATCGGCGACCACGAGGGAGACGCCGTGGGTGCGGACGTCCAGGGCCGCCAGATGGGCGCGGTCGGCGACGATCGCGTACAGCCGCGCGTTGGGACCGCGCCGCTCGGCGCCCGACTCCCCCACGACGTGGACGAGCCCGGAGCCCTGGAGGCGTTCGACGAGATCGGCGACGGTGGGCCGGGAGAGTCCGGTGAGGTTCTTCAGCTGGCCTGCCGTCAACGGGCCCTCGTCCTGCAGCAGACGCAGGGCGAGCCGGTCGTTGATGGCCCGGGCGGTGCTCGGGGATGCGGGCATGCCGGGAATCCTTCCAGATCGCCGGGGGCGGATCGTCACCCGTCCTATTTATCAGGCAGGGTTCCTGATAGCTTACGCCCGGCGGACGGAGATGCCGCCGCGGAGGGGAAGGGGAAACCGGTCCATGACTACCCAACCAGCTCTGGATCAACGGCAGTTGAAGCGGGCGAGGATCGCGGTCGCCGCGGTCTTCTGCGTGCACGGCGCGGTCACCGGCAACTTCGCCACCCGGGTCCCCTGGATCCAGGAGCACGCCGGGGTCTCCGCGGGCCAGCTCGGCCTCGCTCTCGCCTTCCCTGCGATCGGCTCGTCCCTCCTGATGCCGCTGTCCGGCGCGATAACCCACCGGTTCGGGGCGCGCAACGCGCTGCGCGGGCTGCTCGCCCTGTGGACACTTGCGCTCGCGCTGCCCGCGCTCGCGCCGAACGTCTACACCCTGTGCGGCGTCCTGTTCGTGTACGGGGCGAGCGCCGGCATGGCGGACGTGGCGATGAACGCACTCGGCGTGGAGACGGAGAACCGGCTCGGCCGGTCGATCATGTCCTCCCTGCACGGCATGTGGAGCGCGGGCGCCCTGATCGGCTCGGCGGCCGGCACCCTCGCCGCCCACCTGGGGACCGACGCGCGGCTGCACCACACGGTCGCCGCCGTCGTGCTGACCCTGCTCGGCCTCGCCGCCTGCCAGGGCGTCCTGGATCTGCGCAGCGCGCCCGACGAGGCGCCGCCGCCCCGCTTCGCGCTGCCGCCCAAGTCGGCCCTGATCATCGGCATGGTGGGGTTCTGCGCGGTGTTCGCCGAGGGCGCGAGCCTGGACTGGTCGGCGGTCTACCTGCGCGACGTACTCGACACCTCGGCCGGCACAGCGGCGGCCTGCACCACCGCGTTCACCCTGACCATGGCCGTGGCCCGGCTCCTGGGCGACCGGGGCGTGGACCGCTTCGGCGCGGTACGCACGGTACGCGGCGGCGGCATCCTCGCCACCCTGGGCGGCGTGCTCGTGGTGAGCGCGCCGGGCCCGGCGGTGGCGATCGCGGGGTTCGGCCTCATCGGCCTGGGCGTGGCCGTCGTGGTGCCGCTCGCGTTCGCCGCAGCCGGCCGCAGCGGGCCCAACCCGAGCCAGGCCATCGCGGGCGTCGCGACGATCACGTACACCTCGGGTCTGGTGGCGCCGTCCGCGATCGGCGGCATCGCCGACCTGACCTCCCTCGTGGTCTCGTTCGGCCTGGTGACGGTGCTCGCGCTCGGCCTGGTGGCGGGGGCCCGGGTGCTGCGGGCGGGGGCCCGTACGCCGGAGTCCGTATCCGCGGAACCGGTGCGGCCGGTCTGACAGCCGGTGGGTCGGTGGGTGCGTCTGGTCAGCCGGAGGCCTTGGGGGCGTCGGAGGTGTGGGCACGGCGGCTGCGCCGGACGTGCCCGGCCGTGCATACCTCGGGCATACGGAGGCACGGCGGGTGCGTCGGACGTGCGGGCAGCCCAACGCCCGGCCGCTCCCTCCAGTGCGGGACCTCGATGATCCGGCACTAGGATTTGGCCTGATCTTTTCGATGCCATAAGCATCGCATCACCGGCCCCACGGATGAACTGGAGCGACCATGCGCCTCGGCGTGCGCTGGACCTTGCACGGCGACGGGCGGACCCCCGCTCCGGGAGCCGTCGTACGTCCCGACGAACGGCTCTCCTGGCCCCGCACGGTCGGCCTCGGCGCCCAGCACGTCGTGGCGATGTTCGGCGCGTCCTTCGTTTCGCCGATCCTCATGGGGCTCGACCCCAACCTCGCCATCATGATGTCCGGCATCGCGACGGTCATCTTCCTGCTCGCCACCAAGGGCCGGGTGCCCAGCTACCTCGGCTGCTCGCTCTCCTTCGTGGGCGTAGCCGCCGCGATCCGGGCCACCGGCGGCACCAGCGCGACCGTCACCGGCGCGGTCTTCGTGGTGGGCGTGGTGCTCTTCTTCGTGGGCCTCGCGGTGCAGCGGTTCGGCGCACGGATCATCCACGCGGCGATGCCGCCCATCGTCACGGGCGCCGTCGTCATGCTGATCGGCTTCAACCTGGCGCCGGTCACCGCCTCCACCTACTGGCCCCAGGACCAGTGGACGGCGCTGCTCGTCATGGCCTTCACCGGTCTGGCCGTGGTGTGTCTGCGCGGCTTCTGGTCCCGGATCGCGATCTTCCTCGGGCTGCTCTTCGGGTACGGCATCTCCTGGCTGCTCGACCGCGTCTTCGGGAAGATCCACTCGGTCCACGGCGGCGCGGAGGCCGTGGACCACTGGCGCCTGGACCTGTCCGGCGTCGGCAAGGCCGACTGGATCGGGCTTCCCGCCTTCCACGCCCCGAGCTTCGAGTGGTCCGCGATCCTCGTCGCGCTGCCCGTCGTGATCGCCCTGATCGCCGAGAACGCCGGCCATGTGAAGGCCGTCGGCGAGATGACCGGCACCAACCTCGACGACAAGCTGGGCACCGCCATCGCGGCGGACGGCGCGGGCTCCATGCTGTCGACCGCCGTCGGCGGGCCGCCGAACACCACGTACTCCGAGAACATCGGCGTCATGGCCGCCACCCGCGTCTACTCGACCGCCGCGTACTGGGCGGCCGCCGGGTTCGCGCTGCTCTTCGGCGTGTGCCCCAAGTTCGGCGCGGTCGTCGCGGCGATCCCGGGCGGCGTGCTCGGCGGCATCACCGTCATCCTGTACGGCATGATCGGGCTGCTCGGCGCGCAGATCTGGATCAACGCCAAGGTCGATCTGCGCAATCCGCTGAACCTGGTGCCGGCCGCCGCGGGCATCATCATCGGCATCGGCAACGTCACGCTGAAGTTCACCGACAACTTCCAGCTCAGCGGGATCGCGCTGGGCACGGTCGTCGTCATCACCGGCTACCACGTGCTGCGCGCGCTGGCCCCGGCCCACCTCAAGGAGCAGGAGCCGCTGCTCGATTCGGGCACCTCGTCCTACGAGGGGGAGCGGAAGGAGCGGGGCTAGCCAGGGGGTGTCTGCCGGCCATAGCCCCTCGCCACCCCGGCGGGACGCGTCACCGCCGCGCATTCATCCGTTCCGGTCATGCCCCCTTCCGGCGGTGCTGGGCACGGCGGCGGGCTGGGACGCTGCCCCCATGACGCAGACCGAATGGACGCCCACCGGATGGACGCCCTCCGCGGGGAGGCCCACCGCAGGGACGCCGACCGGAACCAGGGAGCACGCCCGACGGTTCGGCGGTCCGCTCGATCCCGTGGTGCGGCGGATGCGGGCGCTGCGGGCCGACCTGCCGGCCCGGGACGGTATCGCGGTCTTCAACCGCGTCTATCTGACGGTGACCGAGGAGATCTCCCGGCTCATCGCGCAGGGCGGTTTCGCCGATCCGAGCGCGGCGGCCACCTTGGACGTGCTGTTCGCCGGACGCTATCTCGCGGCCGTGGAGGCGGCGTCGGCCGGCCGGCGGCCACCGGACTGCTGGCGGCCGCTGTTCCAGTACCGCCGCCATCCCGGCGTACGTCCCCTCCAGTTCGCCCTCGCCGGGATCAACGCGCACATCGGGCACGATCTGACGCTCGCCCTCGTCGACAGCTGCCGGGCCCTCGACTGTGAACCCGCGTCCCTGGAGCGGGACTTCGACCGGGTGGGCGACGCCCTGACCCTTCTTGAGGAACGGACCAGGGAGGAACTCATGCCCGGACCCGACCTGTTCCAGGTGGCCGACCCCATGACGCATCTGCTGGCGTCCTGGAGCCTGGACCGGGCGCGGGACGCCTCGTGGTCGGCGGCGAAGGTCCTCTGGCAGCTGCGTGAAGTCCCTTCGTTGGCCGAGGAGTTCACGGAGCGGTTGGACGCGGCGGTGGGCCTGGTGACCCGGTGTCTGCTGACCCCGCTCACCGCCGGCTGATACCGGCCGCGTCCACCTCCAGGCGGCTAGTCCTCGGGCAGCTCGACCGGAGCGATCGAGTCGTAGAGGTCGCCCGGACCGGGGTTGGTCGCGTCGGTCGTCCCGCCGAAGTGGTGCATGACGCCCCACACCGCGTTGAGCGCGGTCTGCACGGCGCCCTCGGCCCAGCCGGCCGTCCAAGAGATGTCGTCGCCCGCGAGGAAGATGCCCCGCTTGTCCTCGGGCAGCGCGTCCTGCATGAAGTGGGTGAAGAGCCGGCGCTGGTAGCGGTAGTGCCCGGGCAGGTTCGCCTTAAACGCGCCCATGAAGTACGGCTCGTTCTCCCAGGACACCGTGACCGGGTTGCCGATGATGTGCCGGCGGATGTCGACCTTCGGGTAGATCTCGCCGAGCGACTTGAGCATGACCTCCATGCGCTCGCTCGCCGACAGCGGGAGCCACTTGAGGCTGTCGTCGCACCACGTGTAGGAGAGGCAGATGACGGCGGGCTTGTCGGGGCCGTTGTCGAGCAGGTACGTGCCGCGCGTCATACGGTCGGTGAGCGTCATCGACATGACGTCACGGCCCGTGTCCTCGTCCTTGTCGAGCCAGAAGGGCCGGTCGACGGGGACGAAGAGCTTCGAGGACTCCATGTAGTGGGTGCGCTCGATCGCCGTCCAGTGGTCGATCGGGAAGAGCGAGTCGTCGCAGGCGATCTTGGAGAGCAGCATCCAGGACTGCGCGGTGAAGATCGCCGCGCGGAAGGTGCGGATGTCGCCGTCGGCGTCCGTCACGGTGATGCGGTTGCCCGCGGTGCGGTGCAGCCGCGTCACGGCCGGCTTAGGCGCGCCGTCGTGCAGCGAGGCGAGCGAGGTGCCGGGCGCCCAGTGCACGAGCTTGGCCGGCTCGCGCTCCCACAGCCGCGTCGGGAGCTGCTGGGAGCCGCCGACGATGCCGCGGTGGTGGTCGTCGGCCTCGGTGTAGACGACGCGCAGGATCTCCAGGATGGAGTTGGGGAAGTCGGTGTCCCAGCCGCCGGTGCCGAAGCCGACCTGGCCGAAGATCTCCCGGTGCCGGAAGGACTTGAAGGCCTCGGAGTCGCAGAGGAAGCCGTAGAAGGTCTGGTTGTCGAACTTCTCGACGAGCTTGGCCCAGATCTCGCGGATGCGCGGGGTGTCGCGCTCACGGATGGCCTGGTTCATGTCGGAGAAGTCGGCGCCCTCTTCGAGACAGGCGTTCCAGGCGTCCATGACCTCGCGGTACACGGCGGGCAGCTCGTCGACCGAGGTCGCGTAGTGGGACTCGCCCTTGAGGTCGACGACCGTGGAGGGGGTGTCCGGCGCGAGCGGGTTGGGGAACGGCTTGGTCTCCAGGCCCACCAGGTCGATGTAGTGCTGGAGCGCGGTGGAGCACGGCGGGAACCGCATGGCGCCCATCTCGGCGGTGAGCTCCGGGTCGCAGCCCGGGAAGCCGACGGTGCGCAGCCGGCCGCCGATCTGGTCGGCCTCGTACACGACGGGCTTGAGGCCCATCTTCATCAGCTCGTACGCGGCGACGATGCCGGAGAGGCCACCACCGATGACCGCGACCTCCGCGCCGTGCTCGGTCGCGGGTATCTGGCCGAGCCCGGCCGGGTGGGCGAGGAAGTCGTCGTACGCGTAGGGGAAGTCCGGTCCGAACATCGTGACGGGCGGCTGCTCGTCGATGTGCTGAACGGCGGTGGGCACCGTGGACGTCATGGGGTACGGACTCCTTGCACAGTACGGAAGTTGAGGGGCGGGGCCTCGTGGCCGGGGCTCGGGGTGCTCCGGGCCCTGGGGGCTCTGGGGCTAGGGGGTTCGGCCTCAGACGAGGGAGGCGTAGAGACCGGGGCGGCGATCGCGCAGGTACGGGTTGTTGGCGCGCGACGCGGCCAGGAACTCGGGGTCGACGTCGCCGACGGCCAACTCGGTGCCGCGTCCGGCGCGGGCGCGGGCGGCGCCGTCCGGGCCGGCCAGACAGCTCAGTCCGACGAACTCGAACTCGCCCTCGGGGCCGGTCCGGTTGACGTACGCGACGTACAGCTGGTTCTCGAAGGCGCGGACCGGCACGAGGGACTCGGCGACGAACTGGAAGGGGTGCATCTGGGCCGTGGGCACGAGGAGGAGGTCGGTGCCGGCCAGCGCGTGGGCCCGTACGTTCTCGGGGAACTCCACGTCGTAGCAGATCATCATGCCGACGCGGAGGCCGTTCAGGTCGGCCTGGACGACCGGCTGGTCGCCCGGCGTGAACGCGGCCTGCTCGAAGTCGCCGAAGAGGTGGGTCTTGCGATAGTTCGCCAGGCGGGTGCCGTCGGGGGCGATGAGCTGGGCGGCGTTGTAGACCGCGTCGCCGTCGCGCTCGGGGTAGCCGTAGACGACGGCCAGGCCGTGACGCACGGCGATCGCGGCGATCGCCTCGGCGGAGGGGCCGTCGGCGGTCTCGGCCAGCTTGGCCATGTCGTCGCCGATGGCGTACCCGGTGAGGAACAGCTCGGGGCAGACGATCAGTCCGGCGCCGGTCGCCGCCGCCCGCCCGGCCGCCTCGTCCAGCGTCGTCAGGTTCGCAGCGACGTCCGAAAGACTGCCGGAGCTCTGGAGCAGGGCGGTGCGCAACGCGGGCATGGGCGGTCCTCGGCGGGGGCGGGGCGGGGGGTCACTAGACGGTACGTTCCGCCCTTCGCGGCGGACAAGGCGGCAGCGTTGCGTGTGGCCGCCCGATTCGTTGCGCAAGATCGCCCCATGGCGGCGATTCGTTGCGCCCCTCGCGACGCTGGTGCCGGGCACCCTCCGGCTCTGCGGCCGGGCCGCGGCGCGTGCCGGTGCGGGTCGGCGTGGGGCCGGCCGCGCAGTTCCCCGCGCCCCTGGTGGGATTGCCCTTGGCAGGGTGCCTCGGGGGCCCGGCTTTCGGCTTGCGGACCGCGCGTGGCCGGTCGCGCAGTTCCCCGCGCCCCTAAAAAAACGTCGGCCGTCTGCGGACCGTGCCCGCGTCTCGCGCAGTTCCCCGCGCCCCTGGCTGGGCTGACCTTGACAGGATGCCCAGTCGAGGCAACCTCAGCCGGTCCGGCGATTGAGGACGAGCGCCCTTCAGGCGCGAACGGGGTCTGGGGCGGAGCCCCA
>NZ_JBEZKW010000034.1:0-84167 GCF_040651795.1 Streptomyces sp. NPDC048361 | reverse complement strand
TTCCCGCCCCACGCCCTATCGGGCTGGCCGCGGCGCTTACGAGCTTGAGGCAGCGCCCCTTTTCCGGGGCATCCTCCTAGGCGAGCCCTCCGTAGGTAACACGCCTGCCAGGGCCCAGCTCAAGGGCAGTGCGTTCGGCTAGTTTGGTTCCTCGTTGGTCGAGCTCCGCACGCCTGGCGTCATCGCTGGCTTCGTCACGCTCCCGCAGGTAGAGCTCCATGTTGGCGTCGATGTCATGGGACCACTGGTACAGGTCGGCAACGAGTTCGTCGGACAGGTCGAGGCTGAAGGCAGGGTCATCGGGCGCAAAGTCTCCGATTCCTTCTGCTCGGAGCGGATGCCACTTGTATTCACCCTCGACGCTGATGTGCAACGGCGCAGGTGGATTGGTGTGCGCGTCCTGGACCCAGTGCAGACGAGGACACTGCCAGCAGACGAATTTTGCTGTGCTGTGGCCTTCGTCCCAGAAGCGCACGGCCCACAGGGGCCCGAGATATATGGCCAGAGCCCTGGCGAGTTCGAGACCTCTTTCTTGATGAGTGCGCAACTCCACTGCAGAGATGGGCTTGTGAGCCGGGCAGGTCTGGGACCATTCGGCCAGCTGCTGTGCCAGCCCATCGGGAAGCGCCAGTTCCGCTGCATCTAGAGGGATGTTGCGTGGGGGGCCGTGGGGTTCGACAGGGTCACAGCTGTCCACTGCGTAGATCGGTGATGGCTGACCCTGAGCCCGAATCAGCAGATGGTCTGGAGGGGAGGTGTTGGTCATGCGGGGTTCGCTCCTACGATGAATCCGTTATCGCCGACCGTGATGGCGAGTCGCTGGGTCCGCCCGTTGTACACGGTTTCGTAGATCGGCCTACCGGTGTCGGCACCCTGGTAGCCGACGATCTTGCCTTCGTTCAGGGCCCGGGTCAGCAGCTTGGGAATGTCCTCCGACGCTATACCCCGCTCGATGAACTCACCGCCGTGCCGCAGGAGAATGTGAACGAGTCCTGCCTTGGCGTTGCCCTTCTCCAGCCAGGCCAGTGGCACCCCTGGCCGGGCGTACCGGACCACCATGATGAGGTCCGCCCGCTCGAGATTGGCGCCGCTTGCCTCGAGCTTCCTGACGAGGTCCAGGTCGAGGCTGTTTGCCGCCTTCGAGCGGTCAGCCATGCGCTCTGAGAGGCGGAGCGCCATCCCAGCGAGGCTGTCGGGGTTGGCCAGGTCTGCCGCTGAGGGCTTCTCACCGATGAGCTTCTTGAGGTCACCCAGGAGCTTTTCGGCTCCCACCCCGCTCTTGATCGCTTCCTCGACCAATCCCGCATACCGGAGGGCTTCAGCGATCTTGGCGCCGGGAACGGCCAACACCATGGCCCAGGCACAGCCCTTATAGCTTCCGCCGTCATTGCCCGGCAGGATCTTCTTGCCGCATTCGATGAAATCACCGAGGAGAATCTTGACGGGGTCGATGCCCGAGTTGAACTCGGTCATCGTCAGAGTCCGGGCGACGGTCTGGGTCTGGTTCTCGAGTGTTTCGGGTCCGAGGAACAGGAGGTCCGCGGGTGGGCACCCGTACTGGGACGCCGGCGCGTCCTCTGCGGTGCACAGGTACCAGGTGTAGACCGCGTTGAAATGGATCGTCGCCGTGATATTGCAGTCCCCGGTGTGGAGCCAGACACTGCAATTCTTCGTCTTGATGTCCTGCGGCTCACCTATCTGAACCGCCCCGGGTTCGATAGAGATCTCAGATGATGGTTGTGACCTGGGGTTTCGTGGATTCCATGTAGTGGTTGGCTTCGTATTCGACGGGCGGGACGTGCCCTATCTCACCGTGGAGTCGGCGGTGGTTGTACCAGTCGACCCATTCTGCGGTGGCCAACTCGACCTGGGAGAGCGACTTCCAGGGCCGTCGGGGCTTGATCAGTTCGGTCTTGTACAGGCCGATCGTGCTCTCCATCAGGGCATTGTCGTAGGCGTCGCCGACCGATCCGATCGAGGCGGCGATGCCGGCGGCGTCCAGATGCTCGGCGAGCCGGAAACTCGTATATTGCGACCCGGCATCCGAGTGGTGGATCAACTCGCCTGGCTTAACTGGGTGTTGGTCGCGGTCACGTTGCCACACGGCCATCTGCAGGGCGTCCAGGACGAAGACCGTTTCCTTCACGGTGGCCGCGGACCAGCCGACGATCCGGCGGGAGAACGTGTCCACGACGAAGGCGACGTAGACGACACCGGCCCAGGTCTTCACGTGGGTGAAGTCCGCGACCCAGCAGCGGTTCGGGGCGGCAGCGACGAAGTCGCGGTCCAGCAGGTCCGGCGCCCGTTCGGCCTGCCCGCCGGGCAGCGTGGTGATCACCTTCTTGCCGCGGACGGCGCCGGTGATGCCGAGTTCGCGCATGAGGCGCTCGACGGTGCAGCGGGCCACGGCATGTCCTTGCCTGTTCAGTTCGCGCCAGATCTTCCGGGCCCCGTAGACGCGGTAGTTGGACGTGTGGACCTCTTGGATGCGCTCTTTGAGTTCCTCGTCGCGCACGGAACGGGCGGAGGGAGCTTCGAGGCGTTTCTTGTGGGCGTAGTAGGTGGAAGGGGCGATCTTGCAGTCGTGCCCGGTGAGCGTCCTGCAGATCGGCCGACGCCGCCGAAGCGGTCCCGGTGCTCGTCGATGAACGCTACGAGCGTGTGTGTGGCCGGTCGAGCTCGGCCGCGAAGAAACTCGCCGCGGCCTTCAGGATCTCGTTGGCCCGCTTCAGTTCGGCGTTCTCCTTCTTCAACGCCTTGAGCTGGGCGGACTCCTCCGTCGTCGCCCCCGGACGTGCCCCCGTATCGATCTCGTGCTGCTTCACCCAGTTCCGCAGCGTCTCGCGGGAGCCGATGCCGAGCTTCTCGGCCACCGCCTGCAGGGTGGCCGTCTCGTTCGGGTAGTCGTCGCCTGCCTCGGCGACCATGCGCACCGCGCGACGGCGGAGCTCAAGCGGGTATCGGGAAGGTCGTGCCACGACTCGATCCTTTCATGAAATCGAGTCTCCATTCGAACCGGGGCGATTCACTCGAAGGGTTGCCGATCACGGTGCTGGCGCCGGACTACCAGCGGATCCTGGGCGTGCTCGAGGAGCGGCAGCCTCCGGGCCAGGGGCCGCTGAAAGCCAGGGAGATCGCGGTGGAGTTGGGCCTTGGGACGGCGTCGGCGTAGGTCGAGGTGGTGCGCTCGAAAGCCTGGCGGCTGGCGGAACGTGGGTGGCTCGTGCAGGAGACGTCGGGGATGTTCAGCGCCGGCCGGCGGCCCGTGGCCGTGCCAGGCGCCGGCTCATCCGGGTGACCATCGACCACCGGATCATTGCCTCGCTGCTGGCGGGCAACGTCTCGTAGTCCCGGGCCAGTCGGCGCGAATGCATCAGCCACGCGAACGTGCGCTCTGCCACCCAGCGCCTGGGCAGCACCACAAACCCCCTCCATGTCGTCGGTGCGCTTGACGATCTCCAGGGTCAGCGCGAGCTTGTCCCGGCACCAGTCGACGAGGAAGCCGGTGTAGCCGCCGTCGGCCCAGACCAGGCAGATGTCGCGGTGCATGCGGCGCAGCCGGGCCGGCAGGCCCGTCGCGGCGCCGCGGTCGCCGATGTTCGCGGCGGTGACCGCGATGACCAGGAGCAGGCCGAGGCAGTCGGTCACGATGTGCCGCTTGCGGCCGCCCCCTCTCTTTCCGCCGTCGTAGCCGCGTGAGACGGACGGCACCGAGGCCGCGGCCTTCACCGACTGCGCAGCGATGATCCCGGCCGTCGGCTCCGCCTCACGACCCTCTCGCTCACGCACCCGTCCGCGCAGCCGGTCGTGGAACTCTGTGATCAGCCCGTGCTCGCGCCAGCGGCGGAAGAAGGCGTAAACGCGGCCCCACGCAGGGAAGTCCGCGGGCATCGCCCGCCAGGAGATCCCGCCCGCGACCAGGTAGCGGATCGCGTCCAGCAGCTGCGGTGGCAGTAGCCCTGGGGCTGCCCGCCCCGGCCCTTCAGCCAGGCCGGCACCGGCAGCAATGCCGGACGGCCGCCCATTCCGCGTCCGACATGTCGCAGGGATACCATCGTTCCCACTCCGGATGGCCGGCCGCTTTGCCGTACACATGCGCGAGGCAATCACACGATGGAGCAGCCGAGTTGAACTGAACGGGCTCGGACACGAACAACAACGACACCAGAGCCTCCCGGCACTGCTCGGTCAGATTCGCATCCCCGAGCTACCGAGAGGCCCTGTCTTCATGCGCGTACAACGGGAAGATCACCCCGGCGGGAAACCTGTTCGACCCACACATTCCATGATCGGTTGAGATACGGCTTCTGACAGTGACAGCCGCGCTGGTCATGATCTGCGCGGCGCCCGCCCATGCCAACGCGAACGTGCACGCGGACAGGGTCGATCTGTCGGTCCGGGCGCCGGCCTACGCGTCAACACCGTGCGCGGCACCATGGATGGTCGGGGCAGCGGGGTGCGCGCGCAGTTGTACGCGCAACCCGGGGTCCACGGCGTACAACGTCACCGGGTGGCAGGCCGCGACGCGGGAGAGCTGGGGCAGTACCAGGGTCTCCACCATCGAATGGGTGTGGAAGGGCGAACGGGTGTTTCCGTCCGGGACATGGCTCTGCCTGGTGTTCAACAAAGCCCCAGGAGACAACCCGTGCGCCAGGATCCATAGCTGATCTCCCCGTGAAGGGGCGAGGGTCACCGCGGATCCCAGTCCTGCGGCCCTCCACCACGCCACTCGATGAGCGGCGAGCGGACCACGTCCAGGTCGTCGAGGCCGTCCAGGCCCGCGCGTCTCAGGTACTCGGTCAGATCACGCAGATCCCGGGCCCTGCCCAGGATGCTGCCATCGACCCGCACACGGCGGCCGCCCGTCTCGTCAGGCGGATACACGACGATCACCCGGTCTGTGGCCATAGCACCACCGTGAGGCAGGCCGGCCGCACCCGCACGCTCACCCCCGTGGCGCACATACGAGGGCGCCTGGCGATCGTTGAGCTGCACGCACCTCACTCCAGTCGGTGCGTGCACAGATGCCGGGGGCCCGGGAGCACAGCCGGGCCCCAGGCATCGTTCCCCTGCCATGGCAGGCGGCATGGCCCGCCGATCGGCGCGGGCACCACGGTGACCGCGCGAACCCGTCCCATGGCGTTCCGTCCCCGCCGCTCCCGCAGACCAAGCCCCACCCTCCTTTTCTTGATCATCGGGCGTAGGGAGTCGGGTAGAAGGGGATGCCTGACCCCCACCAGGGCCGAGCATGGCGTCTGAGCAGGCAGTTTGTAACTGTCACGAGGAGGGGGGGTGCAACAGATGCCGCAACAGGTTGTGCAACAGATGGTGCAACAGATACGAGGGCGGCGCCCCGAGTTGGCGTCTGGCCGGGCCCACAGCGGGACTGCAACGGCGACCAGGACCCGCACCGTCTCCCGCTTGAGCCGCCAGTCCGGCTGTGGGCCCACGAGCGCGCTTGCCCGGCATGCACCCCGAGTCCGCCATGGCGTCCTTTCCCTCCACACGGCAGAACCCGAGATCCCGCCCGCGTCCCAGGCCGCCCCCCGCCCCCGGCTCCCCGCACCTCTGCCCGGCTATCGCGTACAAGAGGTGTCGGCGTACGCAAGCGGCTTGCCCACGGGACTGACCTGCTCCTACGGGCGCCCGGCGATTCGGGGGGGCACACCCCCGGCCTCACCCCTGGTGCACCGCCGGAAACAACCGTCCAGCACCCGGTACAGACAACGCGGCCCGCGTGACGCCATCGCTGGACCGAACGGACACTGACCCGCAGATCTCCGGCGATCGCGCTACTGCCCTCGCCCCGTGCGAACCGCTCGGCCGCCTGGAGCCGTAACTCTTCGCGGAACTGCTGCCGTTCGGCGGTCAGCCCGCCCCCTTGTGGATACCGCATGACTCCGGTGATACCGCAGCCACCCGGCCAGCCGTCACCCCGTACGACACCACGAGTTCAGCCTCAGCCGGCTTGTTCGTCGAAGGCCGAGCCGGATGCGGCCGGGTCGGGAATCGCTACGGTGGAACGTTGCCGAAGGTCATGCGGTGCCCGCGGGCTGTGTCCGTGTATTCGCGGACGCGGTGGATCAGCCCGTTCCGGAGCTCGAAGACGAAACAGTAATCGTTGATGTGGTGGTTGCCGTTGACGAGCATCGCCGTCACGGTCGCCTCCACGATCCCCCGCTCACCGTCGGCGTGAAACTGGTGGAAGGTGACGCCAAGGTCACCGACGAACAAGCGGGGGAAGTCCTCGGCCCAGAACCGCACGATCGCCTCCCTGCCCACCATGTGGCTGGTCACCTTGAGCCTGTGGTCGATCAACTTGAGCGCGGCGACAGTGGCGTTCCCCGGGGGCGACAACCACTCGGCGTCCTCGGTGAAGACCGCAGAGATCCGGTCGGGGTCGTTGCTGGCGAGCGCCTGGAAGGCGACTTCGATGAGGCTGCGGTTCATGAACCCACGATCGCCGCTACCGCGCACCGGAGTCTTGGACAAATGTTCCAGTCGGTCACCCCTAATAGGCCGTGCATCAAAAGTGGATCTTGGGCGGCGAATGATCACGGTTCATGGGACGGGGAGATCTTACGGACGAGCAGTGTCGGTGCTGGAGCCGTTGTTGCCGAAGGGGGCGAAGGCGGGGCGACCGCCTGTCTGGCCTCGGCGGCAACTGATCGACGGCATACGGTTTCTGGTCCGGACCGGTGTTCCGTCGCGGGACGTGCCCGTCGAGTACGGGCCGTGGGGCCGGCCTACGACCTGTTCCGCCGGTGGCAGCGGGACGGCACCTGGCACCGCATCCTGACCCGGCTCCAGTCCCTGGCTGACGCGCGAGGTGCGATCACGTGGGACCTGAACGTTGACTCCACGGTCTGCCGCACTCACCAGACGCGGCCGGGGCACGCAAGCAGGGCGATCTGCAGAAGGAACCGCCAGGTGGCGTGTTTACCGAGCCTCGTGATCACGGACTGGGACGCTCGCGCGGCGGGTTCACCACCAAGCTGCACCTGGCCGTCGAACAGGGGCAGAAACCCATGTCGACCGTGATCACCGCCGGGCAGCGCGGGGACTCCCCGCAGTTCGAGGCCGTCCTCGGCCGCATCCGGGTGCCCCGGCTGGGGCCTGGTAGACCACGCACCAAGCCGAGTCGGGTGCGCGCCGATAAGGCATACGCCTCCCGCAAGAACCGCGCCTACCTGCGCAGACGAGGTATCCGCTGCACCATCCCTGACAAGGCCGACCAGGCCCGCAACCGAATGAAACGCGGCTCCCGGAGCGGTCGGCCGCCACAGTTCGACCCGGAGGACTACAAAGCTCGGCACGCGGACGAGTGCGGCATCAATGGTCTCAAAAGGCATCGCGCCGTGGCTACACGGTACGACGAGCTCGCGGTCCGCTTCGAGGCCACCGCCCTCGTCGCGGCCATCAGCGAATGGCTGTAACGCACGCAGACACTCAGCCGCCCAAAGCGATCAGCGCGCCGCGGGCGTCAAACTGCGCACCCGGCGCCCATGCGATCTCCCAGCGATTGCCTTCCGGGTCAGCGATGTACGCCGACCGGCCGCCCCACGAACGGTCTGCCGGCTCCCCCACCGCGGTGGCGTCAGCCGCCACGGCGGACGCGAAAGCCGAATCCACCTGCTCACGATGGTCCACGTTGCAGATGAGTGTGATCCCCGACCACCCAGCACGGCTTGGAGCCCCATCCGCCGCCTCCGCCGCCAGCTCGTCAACCGGATATAGAGCGAGCAACACCCCGCCGAGCAGGAAGCCCGCCCAGTTGTCATCACTGGATGGGAGTTCCTCCCATCCCAAACCGCAGTAGAAACGGCGCAACTCCGACATATCCAGAACGCCGAGCGTCACGGCAGACAACCGAGAGGGCAATTCAGACATGTCGAGATCATGCAGGCAAAGTGGCCACCCATCAAGCAAGCCGATATCACTTTCGGTACGCGCCCTATTAGGGCCTGTGTGACGTTGTGATCATTCGGTGGTCTTGAGTAGGTCGTCGATCCAGATCATTGCGGCGCGGAGGTGGAGATCGGCGAGGTAGCTGTCCGGGGTTTTGTCGTATCCGGTGGCGATGCCGCGCCAGGCCTTCAGCCTACTGATGAGTCGTTCGACGGTGTTCCGTTCCTTGTAGAGGCCGGCGTCGTGGCCGACGGGCGGACCACCTCGTGAGCCCTTCTTCTTCCGGTTGGCGGCCTGGTTCTTCTTCTCCGGGATGCCCGCTTTGATGTTGCGTTTACGCAGGTAGGCGCGGTTGCCGCGGGATGAGTTGGCCTTATCGCCGGCGACTGCATCGGGCCTGATGCGGGAACGGCCGACCGGCAGACGGACCCGCACCTTCTCGAGCACGGGGATGAACTGCGGGCTGTCCGCGGCGTGCCCGGCGCTCAGGACGAACGCGAGGGGACGCCATCTACGGTCCACGGCAAGGTGAACCTTGCTGGTGGGGCCGCCCCGGGACCGGCCGAGCAGGGCTTCCTTCAGGCGGAGCTTGCGTCGGCGCCGGATGCGCCGACGCTCGGCCTGTCCGTTCTGTTCCTCCGTGCCACCCCTTTGCCGAGCCGCTTCCTGCTCCTGCGCGGCTTCTTCCAGGGCCGCCACCCGCGGAGCCCGCGAGGCCCAACGGCTCAACATCCCCGCGGACCCGCCCTTCACCACCACCATCGCCACCGCGAAAGCCGACACCACCGGCTTCATCGCCTGGCGCCTCAACACCCTCGACCCGCACGAAGTCGAAGGGTGCACAAACGCCTTCACTCCATGCGCCAGCCAGCCCACCACAGCCAGCTCCCCACAACAGACGTGCTGGTAGAGGACCTCAAGCCCGTGCCCGACAATCCGGTCATGGCACCACGAGGCATACGGCACATCCTCGCAGCAGGGCTAAGCGCAACGCTCCTGCTTTCCTGCACCACGAACGGCGGCGACAGCCGCGCCCCCGACCCCGCCCGTCCCAGCGGGAGCGGCTTCGCCATCCGCTACGAGGAACCCACTGCAGCCGACCGGCCATCCGCGTCATTCCTCCGCGAACGAAATACCATCGCGACCGCCACACAAGCCCTCAACGCCCTGCTCACCCTGAACCAGCAGATAACCGTGGCCAGCCGCTCCTGCAACGGCGAAGGGTCCGCCTACGACCCGCAGACCCGCACCATCGAACTCTGCTACGACGACACAACCGAAGACCGCGCCCTCTTCCAGAACGCCGGACGGCACCCGGCCGACGACGAAACCGCCGCCATCGCCACCGAAACCCTCTACCACGAAGCCGCCCACGCCCTCATCGACCTCCTGGACCTGCCCCTCACCAACCGCCAGGAAGAAGACGCCGCCGACCAGTTCGCCGCCCTCATGCTCCTGCGCAGCGGCCCAACAGGCGAACACCAGCTCCGCACCGCCGCCGAAGCCTACGAACTCACCAGCGCCACGGACGACCGAACCGACAGCAGAGACGAACACTCCCCCAACCAAGTACGCGCAGCCAACCACCTCTGCTACCTCTACGGCGCCGCCCCCCCACCACAACAAAGACCTCACAACCACCGACCGCCTCCCATCCGCACGCGCAACCACATGCTCACAGGAATGGGCCCAGGCCCACACAGCCTGGATGACCCGCCTCCAGCCCCTCCTACGGACGCAGTCGCAGTAAGAACTCCTAACTAAATGATCTTCCAAGTGGTTGGACCACTCCGGGAACGTTGATCCGGGGGTGTGGGATGGTTCGGCCGAAGCCATGGGACGTCGATGACAAGTTGCGGGTGGTCGTCGAGCCGCTGTTGCCCAAAGCGGAACGCCGACCATGTCACCCGGGGCGCAAGAGACATTCCGACCGGCTGGTATTCCAGGGCATCCTGTTCGTACTGGATACCGGGATCACCTGGGAACACCTGCCACAGGAACTCGGCTTCGGCTCGGGCATGACCTGCTGGCGCCGCCCTGGCCGAGTGGACCGGGGCCGGAGTGTGGCCCCGGCTCCACGAGGCTCTCCTCGCCGAGCTCCGCGCCGCGAACGCCCTGGACTTCTCCCGGGCGGTCGACGGCTCCCACATCCGAGCCTTAAAAGGGGCCCCAAGACGGGGCGAAGCCCTGTTGACCGGGGCAGAACCGGCAGTAAGCACCATCTGATCACCGACGCCACCGGGATTCCGCTCGCCGTAACGCTGACCGGCGGCAACCGCAACGATGTCACCCAGCTCATCCCCCTTCTGCAGGCCGTGCCGCCCGTGCGCGGCAAGCGCGGCCGGCCGCGCTGCCGCCCGGACCTCGTAGTCGGGGACCGCGGCTACGACCACGACAAGTACCGCAGGCTTGTCCGGGACCTCGGCGTGAAGTTGGTCATTGCCCGCCGCGGCACCGAGCACGGCTCCGGTCTCGGAGCCCAACGCTGGGTCGTGGAGCACGCATTCGCCCACCTGCACTGGTTCCGCCGTCTACGGATCCGCTGGGAGCTCCGCGACGACATCCACGAAGCCTTCCTCACTCTCGGGTGCGCACTGATCTGCTGGCGACGCTTGGCGAAGCTCTAGCCTCAATCGCGGCTGTCCAAGGTGGCGCTGAAGCCATGGTGCTGAAGCACAGGGAACGTCTGCACTGTGCCGGAAAGCCATGCGTCGATCTCCTCGTGGGACGACCTGATGGCCCTGATCAGCTCCGTGACAACGTCCAGCTTCTGCTGACTGACATTCAGACGGAGTTCCGCAAGCGACACCTCCCGGTACGGCATGCTCAGCTGCCACCAGAAGCGCATGAGATGCCGGCACTCCTGCGGCTCGCGATCATCCGCAAGGCGGCTGTCGATCAATGCCTGGACACACTGCCGCTGGGCAGGGTCGCGGAATCCGGCTCGAAGGTCTGTCAGAGTCACGCCGGACAGTACCAACCGCGCCCACCAGCACTCCCAGTTAGGCCATTCCGTTAGGAGTTCTAAGACGGTGTTCCTACATGGTGAGTTGGCGGAGCGAGCCGGCGGGGGCCTGGCAGGTGGACATCGGACAGTCGTGTTGCTCGACGGAGATGTGCGGGTCGGCGGCCATGCTCCACTGTTTCATGGGGGCGTTTCAGTCCGCAGGTCTTTTGAAACACCCCATGAAAGGAATCGTTCTGCAGTGATCCCCGTCTGCTGTTGCAGTTCACGAGGGACCGCCTATGAAGCACGCGGGGGCGAAATCGACCGGGCACTATTGCCGACCTGTTCCCATGTTCCGTCGGCTGATCAGCGGTGGGGCCGGAGGTCGGGCCGGCGCCGGGTGGCGTGGATGGAACCGAGCAGATTGAGGGACTGGGCACTGGGGCTGCCTGGTTCGGCGTGGTAAATGACGAGCTGCTGGCCGGGGGCGTCGCGTACGTCGAAAGCCTGGTAAGTGAGGGTGAGGGGGCCGACGTCCGGGTGGAGGAAGTGTTTGGCGTCCTGGGTCTTGCCGCGCACGGTGTGGGCGTTCCAGAGGCGGGTGAAGTCCGGGCTGTGCTCAGTGAGGGTGCGGACGAGTTCGCGCAGCCGTGGGTTGTCCGGGTCGAATCCGGTTGCCTCGCGGAGGTTGGCGACGGTGGCCTGTGCTGACCTGTCCCAGTCCGTGTAGAAGTTGCGGCCCGCGGGGTCGAGGAAGGTCATGCGGGCCAAGTTGTCCGCCGGCTCGAACGGGGCGTAGAGGGCATCGGCCAGGGCACTGACGGCGAGGAGGTCCAGGGTCCGGCTCATGACGAACGCTGGAGTGTTCGGGTAACCGTCCATGAGCTGTCGCAGCGAAGGGCTGACCACCCGCTCGGCGGCGTGGACGGAGGGCTGGTCGTTCGGCGTGGCCCCGGCCAGCCGGTACAAGTGCGCGCGTGTGTCCGTGTCGAGGCGCAGCGCGCGGCTGAGCGCGTCGACCACCTGGGGTGAGGGGTTGCGCTCGCGGCCTTGTTCCAGGCGGGTGTAGTAGTCGGCGTTCACTCCGGCCAGGACGGCGACTTCCTCGCGGCGCAGTCCGGCGACTCTGCGGGCCCCGTAGCTCGCCATGCCGATGTCCTCCGGCCGCAGGCCGTCGCGGCGTGTGCGCAGGAAGTCTCCCAGGTGGTTTTCGTCCATGTGTTCAGGCTAGGCGGTGGCCCGGTGCGCTGCCTGGGTGTGCCATGCCCAGGCAGCACGCGTCCTGGTTGTTGGCCGCTGACCTGCCCAGACTCGGTGGAGCGGGAAGGACCACACCATTCGAGGAGAGGAGTCCGCCATGGCCGGGACCGTTGAGGGCGACCACGTTGACGTGGTGGGGATGTGGGTGACCGCGGATGGTCACATCCGTCAGGAGCTGCTGCCCGACGGCCGCTACGACGAAGCCCGCGGCGGGGGGCACAGCGCGTACACCGGCCGGTACACGGTGACCGGCAGCCATCTGGACTACGTCGACGACACCGGGTTCACCGCCACGGGCGACATCCGGGGCGGGGTGCTCTATCACGAGCACCTCGTGCTCTACCGGGAGCAGAAGTCGTCGTAGAGAGGCCGGGCCACGGCTGCCCTGAGCCCCGGGGGCGAATCCGCCGTCGGCGGACCAAGAAATCCCGCCACAGCAGTCAGTCAGCCAGCAGCAACGAGAATCAAGGACCATATCCATGACAGGACAACGACTTGCCGGCAAGGTCGCGCTGATCACGGGCGCGACCGGCGGCCTCGGCACAGCGACCGCCGAACTCTTCGCCCGCGAGGGCGCCCGGCTAGTGATCACCGATATAGCCGAAGGTCCCCTGCGGGACCTGTCCCACCGGATCGGGGCACAGGGCGCGGAGGTCGTCGCTGCTCGCCTCGATGTCTCCTCCGCGCGGGAGTGGGACGAAGTGATCACCGTCGTACGCGACCGGTTCGGAACGCTGGACGTGCTCGTGAACCTCGCCGGCATCCTGGACTGGCCAGGTATCGAGGACACGCGGGAAGAGGCGTGGGACCGCGTCATCGACGTGAACCAGAAAGGCACATGGCTCGGCATGAAGGCGGCGTTGCCGCTCCTGCGCGCGAACGGCAACGCGTCGGTGATCAATACGTCGTCAGTACTCGGTCTGGTAGGAAGCGGCGCCGCTGCCGCCTACCAGGCGTCCAAGGGGGCCGTGCGCCTGTTGAGCAAGACCGCCGCGGTCGAGTACGCCCAGCAGGGAGTACGGATCAACTCGGTGCATCCCGGGGTGGTCGCCACGCCGATGATCCAGGACCTCCTGGACGACCAGGGCGACCAGCAGCCGGACATCCAACGCACCCCCATGCGCCGAGCGGGCCGCGCCGACGAGATCGCACCCGCGATCCTCTTCCTGGCCTGCGACGACTCCTCGTTCGTCACTGGCTCGGAGCTGGTGGTCGACGGCGGACTCACTGCGCACTGACAACCCAGCCGTGCGACGTCCACATGGGCCTGCCGTGAATGCGTCAACGGCGCGGCCCCACCCGGTCGCGCACCGCACCACCCCGGCACTTCAGTTGCCCTGCACCGGCGCCCGCACTCACACTCACCTTCTCCAGGGACCGCATCATGACACCTGCAACCGCATCCGCCGCAACATCCGAATCCACCGAGTTCGCTGGGAAGATCGCCCTCGTCACTGGAGCCGCGCGAGGGGTGGGCCGGGAAACCGTGGCGCTCCTCCACGCCCGCGGCGCCCAGGTCGTCGCCCTCGACCTCCGCCCCGACGTCACGAACCTGGCGAGGGAGTTCCCTGGCGTTGTCGTGACAAACGGTGACATCACCCAGGAGGAGACTGCCCACCGCGCGGTGGCAACGGCCCTGGACGCCTTCGGCGGACTGGACATCCTCGTGAACAATGCCGGGCGCACCCAGAACAAGCCCGTCACCGAAACCACGGCCGAGGACTGGGACATCGTGATGGCGGTCAACGCCCGCGGCTCCTTCTTCTGCGCCCGCGAGGCATTCCGGGCCATGAAGAGCCGCGGCGGCGGCGCCATCGTCAGCACCGGCTCGTACGCCTCCACCGTCGCCCTGCCCGAAGGCGTCGCCTACAGTGCGTCGAAGGGCGCTCTGGCTCAACTGACCAAGGTGCTCGCCGTCGAGGGCGGCCCGCTGGACATCCGCGCCAACCTCGTGGCCGCGGGCGTCATCGAGACGGACTTCCTCGACACGATCCGCCCTGACAGCCGCGCCTACCTGGCGTCCTTCGCCGCCGCGCAGCCACTGGGACGTGTGGCGCAGCCCGAGGAGATCGCCGAAGTCCTGTGCTTCCTCGTCTCTCCCCGCTCCAGTTTCGTCACGGGAGCCGTGGTCGCCGCTGACGGCGGTTTCACCGCGCTCTAGCTGTATTGACCCGCAACGTTGTTGACGCGGCTGATGGGTGGTTGGCCGTTGAGTGCAGTGTGGCAGCGGTGGTGGTTGTAGGTGTGGAGGAACGACTGCCCGATGTCCACCTGCGCCGCCCCGGCGGGTCCCCGTGCCGGACCGGGAAGGGCTTGGGTGGCGCTCCAGTGCCAGACCGCCCAGCGTGGACCGAACTGCCCCGGCCCGTGCGCGCCGGGGCGGAACCGGTCGGACGCACCCGCCTCGGCTCCGCCTGCGCATCGACCGCCGGGAGTCCCTGGACGCGCAGCTCGACTCGCTCGGCGAGGCCGAGCTCCCCCGGGTCCTCTCGAAGAAGATCTCCACCGCGCCACCAGGCGCCCCGAGCTGGAGGCCGCCATGAAGCTCGCCTGGGAGACCCGTCTCCTCTGGAGTCGCCGTCACCCGCGGCGAACATGGGCGCGGCCTGATGACCAACCTCCGCCTATGGGCTGTCACCTTCCCGGCATGGACGGGCCCTGACCTCGCGTCCTGGACACCGTAGACACTGGAACTTGAGGATCTGGGAGATCGGTCTGTCAAACGAACGGTGTAACTCGGGTTGTTGAGGGTTACTGTCGGGCTGCGGAGAGTCGGCCATCGAAGGTGATGTCGAAGGCGTTCAGTGCGGTCTTCCATCGCATGGTCCAGCGGGCCTGGCCCTTGCCGGTCGGGTCCAGCGACATGATCGCCATGTAGACGCACTTCAAGGCGGCCTGCTCGTTGGGGAAGTGGCCGCGGGCCTTCACCGCCCGCCGGATCCGCGCGTTGACTGACTCGATCGCGTTCGTCGTGCAGACGATGCGGCGGATCTCGGTGTCGAAGCGTAGGAACGGAGTGAACTCCTCCCACGCGCTCTCCCAGAGCCGCACGATCGCCGGATACTTCTTGCCCCACGCGTCGGCGAACTCCGCGAACCGCTCGAGTGCGGCATCCTCGGTCGCCGCGGTGTAGACGGGCTTGAGGGTCTTGGCGATCTTGTCCCAGTCCTGTCGGGCGGCATAGCGGAAGGAGTTCCGCAGCAAGTGGACCACGCAAGTCTGCACGATCGTCTGGGGCCAGACTGTCTCCACGGCGTCGGGCAGCCCCTTCAGCCCGTCGCAGACGAGCATGAGCACGTCGCTCACGCCGCGGTTCTTGATCTCGGTGAGGATGTGCATCCAGTGCTTGGCACCCTCGCCGCCATCACCGGCCCACAGCCCGAGAATGTCCCGCCGGCCTTCGGCCGTGACCGCCAGGGCGACGTAGATGGGCCGGTTGGCGACCGCGCCGTCGCGGATTTTCACGTGTATGGCGTCGATGAAGACCACCGGATAGACGGCTTGAGTTCTATCGGTGGTTGCGAACGCTCCGGAAGGAGAGTGTTTGCATGCCGAGGTACGCCCCCAACGGAGTGCCGACTGCTGTGAAGAAGAGGTACTTCGAGCTGCTGCACGAGGGATACCGAGGTGCGGCTGCCGCCCGCCAGGTCGGGGTGTCCACGAGCTGCGGCTCGTTGTGGTTCATCGATGCTGGAAGCATGATCGTTCCCGACCCCGGCCCGATATCGCCGCGCTTCCTTACCCAAGACGACCGCATCGCGATCGCCGACGGCCTGCAGGCCGACCAGAGCGTGAAGCGGATCGCTTCCTTGATCGGGAAGAGCTTCCAGAGTGTCTACCGGGAGATCAAGCGCAACCGCAACCCGACGGCCGCTACAACCCCTGGTGGGCCCACAACCAGGCACTCCTACGCCGCAGGCGTCCCAAGGAAGAGAAGATCCGGGCCGGCGAACCGCTGCGAACGTTCGTGCGCGAGAAGCTCACCGAGAAGTGGTCACCTCAGCAGATCTCGCGCTGCCTGGCCCGCGAACACACCCGCGACACATCGATGCGGGCATGCCCGGAGACGATCTACCGGGCACTGTTCGCCGGCCTCCTCGGCTGTCGCGGCGCCAAGCTCCGTACCGGCCGAACCCGACGCAAGAGACAGCGTCGCGGCGTGCCCACCCTGAACAAGATCAAGAACATGACACTGATCCACCAGCGCCCCATCGAAGTCAACGACCGGCAATCTCCCGGACATTGGGAAGGCGACCTCATCATCGGCCGCGGGCAGGGCTCGGCAATCGGCACCCTGGTCGAACGCACCACCCGCTACGTCCACCTGATCCACTTGCCCGGCGGCTGGAAGGCCCCGCAAGTCCGCAACGCGCTGATCACACAGACCGCGCACATCCCGCCCCAGATGAGGCGAACCCTCACCTGGGACCAGGGACGCGAACTCACGCTCCACGAGGACATTGAGGCCCTCACTGGCTTCCGGATCTACTTCTGCGACCCTCACTCGCCCTGGCAGCGCGGCACCAACGAGAACATGAATGGCCTGCTGCGGCAGTACTTTCCCAAGGGCACCGACCTGTCCGTCCACACCGCAAAGGATCTTCGCGCCGTCGCCCACCAGCTCAACCGCAGACCTCGCATCGTGCTCGGGGACAAGACCCCGATCGAGGCCATGCGAGAATGCCTTGCAGGCCCATTGACCAGGTGATTCGCAACCATTGATGGAATCCGCCGTCACCCGGGGCGCGGGCAGTGCGGCCGCGGCCTTGGCCATGGTGTTCAAGCTCGTCGAATACGCCCAGCAGCGGTGGCGGGCCGTGAACGCACCCCACCTGGTTGCCCTCGTCTGCGCCGGCGCCCGCTTCGAACGAGGACAACTCATCGAACGCGCCGAAGCTGCGGCGGCTCACCTCACCGAGAAGGTGGCACCCGGGGTGGCGTAGTCGATGGGACCGTCGAACCGGGTCGCGGCACGGGACACCGCCTGTTGGGGGGTGAGGAAACGCCCGACGTGCGTGACGATCAACCGTCCCACCCCGGCTGAGCGGGCAGTGTCGCCGGTGTCCTCCGGAGTGTGGTGGACCTGTCCCCCGGCGCTCGGGGCCTGGGTACTCTCGGCCTCGCACAGCAGCACATCACACCCCTCAGCCAAGCTCGTCAGAGCGGGGCAGGGGGCCGTGTCCCCGGAATACACCAGCGACCGGTCCGCGGTCTCGGTACGCAGCGCGAAGGCGGGGATGCCGTGCTGCACCGCCTGGCTGGTCAGCGTGAGCGCGCCGATGCGCGCCTGATGACCGTCGTGCAGTTCCTCGACTGCGAAGGCGGATTCGATCGGGCTGCGGGCGGCCGTGTTGGTGAGGAAGTGAGCAAGCCGGTCGGCGATGCCCGGCGGACCGTACAGGGGGATCGGAGCCGCGAGCTGGATGTCGGCATAGAGCGCACCGTAGTAGGCGGTGAGGAGGTCCGCGCTGTGATCCGCGTGCAGGTGCGAGATCCAGATCGCGTCCAACTCATCCAGCCGGGCGTGCCGTTGCAGCTGGGCCAGCGTCCCGCTGCCCGCGTCCACCCACACCCGGGCGCCTCCGCCCGACACCAGGTAGCCGGAACAAGGGTTGTCCACGCTCGCGTAGGGCGTTGCACAGCCCAGAACAGTCAGACGGAGAAGATCGCTGGTCATCCACGAACCCTAGAACACTTGATCCACAGGTATTGACTATTTCTCGAGAACAGGTTGGACGAGGCTCGTGATTCGGGTCGTCGAGCAGCGGAGCTTGCGCAGGAGCCGCCACGATTTGAGGGTGGCGATGGCTGGTTCGACCAGTGCCCGGACCTTCGCATGGGACCGATTGACTGCCTGTTGACCGGCGGAAAGGCTGTCCCATCGGCCGCGGTAAGGGAGACGGACCCTGCCGCCCGCGCCCTGATAGCCCTTGTCCGCCCAGCAGGTGATGCCGGCCTTGGCGAGGGCGTCGATGATGCCGTGCTCTCGTGCGGCTCGGACGTCACGGACGGCGTCGGCCAGGGCTGGTGAAGCCCACAGGAGACGGCCCTTCGGGTCGGCTATGACCTGCACATTCATGCCGTGCTTCTTGTGTTTGCCCGAGTAGAAGGGACGGTCGGCGGCGATCCGGTCGATCGGCAGCAGCGTCCCGTCCAGGAGCAGGTACGCCTTCATCGAGGCGGCCCGCATGGCTTCGGCGAGCGTGGGGGCAAGGGCGGCCAGGAGTTCGACGGCCTCGGTGATGTACCGGTAGGCGGTGGTGGTGCCGATCCCGAAACCGGCCGCGAGCTGGGCATAGGACTGCCCATTGCGGAGGTGGGCGAGGGCGAGCAGGGCCTGTCGGCCCGCGCTCAGGCGCCGCCATCGAGTGCCGAGAGCACGACGATGATGCTCCCTCAGGCGGGTGGTGAGGAAGCGAAGGGCAGAGCTGGACACGTCAACGCCGGACGGGTAGACAAGCATGCGACGCCTCTGGTGGAGACGGTTCTCTTGGTCTAAAACCCATCTACCAGGGGCTTCATCCGTCTGTCAGGTCAACTGCCCAGCTGGCGCAGGAGGTTGGAAAAAGCTCACTCAACCGGAGCGAGTTTAGAAGGGCTCTGGGCTACTTCTTAGACGAATTCTGGCCGTCGACGCCTGCCGAGACGAAGGGGTCAGACCGCATCCCAAGTTGCTGAGGATTCCAGGCAAGCATGAATGCTCTGAGTGAGTGGAGCATCGGGTCATCAGTGATGAATTGAGAGCCGCCCGCCAAATATTCCGCCGTATCGGGAACATTCGGCGCCGGGAACGCGAACAGTTCATCAATTTCATCGAAGTGGCCTAAATCACGCCCGCAAACAGGGCACAGTCCACCTGACAGCAACTGCTCGTCCAGACAGGTGGGTGGCCGTCCCATCCCTTTCGCAGCCGCCACCGCGCGCCACCATGCGGAGGAGGCACAAAACGTGAACACAAGGACTTGACAGGGAACAATGCACGTACACGCATGAGAGCAGCCTCGTCGTCCTCGCAGACCGGTACGGCCAGTGGCCGCCCATCGAAAACAGGGGGCCACATACGCCAGACGTTTGAGTCGCAAAGGTTGAAGGCCTTGACGACGTGGGCTGCCGGTGCTGCCGCAGCCAGTCGCTGAGCTGCCGAGGGGCCTCCTTCCGTCAGCAGTCCAAAGCCCGGTCCAATCGGATTGGAGCAGTCCAGCAGCACCTTGCCCTCCAGCACCGCGTGCAGGTCCTGAGCCACCTCTATTCCCACTCCGAAGGGCAGCGCGACCAGCACCACCTCACCGGACTCGGCCGCCACACGCAGACCTGCGCCCTTCGCGCCGTGTCCGATGCGTACCGCGAGTCGCTCTGCCTTCCGTGCGTGTCGTCCTCCAATGGTCACCTGGTGCCCGGCCCGCGCCCAGTGGGTGGCGAGTGCGTCAGCCTTGTTGCCCGTTCCCAGTACGCGATTCTCATTCCGCGACCCTCTCCGTTCCTGTTTCGACCGTTCCCACTGAAGCTAGAGGGTTGTTCGGGCACCATTTGGTACGTGACGACCGACGCCTTCCTCGCCGACTGCCGTGCCCGCCTCGCGTTCGACCTCCTCTCCAACACCTGGAATGCTGTGGTCTCTGGGCGCTGCGCGACGGTGCCCGGCGCCCGTTCGAGCTACGGGAGCGAATCGGGGGCATCAGCTCAAAGGTTCTCACCGAGACTCTGCGGCGACTGCAGTTCAACGGACTGATCGACCGGTATGCCCCCCGGGACGATCCATCACGGGTCGAATACCAACTCACCGCTCCTGGACGGACTTTGCTCGCGCCCATCGAGGCAGTCGGCGCATGGGCCTTCGAGCATGGGGACGAGGTCATGGCAGCTCAGGAAGCCAAAGCAGAGCAGCATTACCCATAAAGCTCACGCCACCTCCATCGCACCCACCATCGTTTGTCCACGGTTTGCGCAGGTTCTTCCGGCAGACTGGCGCGGAAGACATACCCGGTCATCGTCGCGCCGGCCGCCGCCGGTCCAGACGGGCCGTCACAGTGGAAGAACTTGCGTGCGTTGCCGTCCGGGAACAGTTCCGTGGCCCCTTCGTCCGGGCCCCGTGCGCCCAGGTCCTCGGGCGCCTGGGCTGGTGATCATGGGGTACTCCGTGGCGAACAGTTCCTTCGCCCCCGGCCGCCCGGCGCCAGACTTCCTGCACGCACTCGCCGCGCACATCGCACTCGACCTCCACCCGTAAGGTGCGTGACCGCAACGCTCCACGACTCAAGACCGTTTCCGGATTCCCTGCAAGGAGCTCCCCCACGTTTCCCGTACGGCAGGGGCACACGTGACGGCGGGACATGCCGACACAGCGGCCGCGCCCGGGGCGGATACGAAATGGGCTCCACGCCGAAGGCAGAGCCGCAGGGCCTCGTTCCTCGCCCGAGCGAGAGACCCAGCGGTGGCCCCGTGCGTGAGCATCTCATCGGTCGTTGGCTGACCGGAGCGCTCTACGCCCCTTGAGGGCAGCTGATGGGACGTCCGAAGTCGATTCCAGCGGGAGGCAGTTGTGTCCCTTCCCCGGCACACATATCAGGTACTTCCCACCCGACGGATGCAAGGGACCGATGTGCCCTGGCCGCATGAAGTGCACATCGCACTCCCCCCGTCGTACGAGCACAGCGACAGCAGCTATCCCGTCCTCTGGGTAACAGACGCCTCTCTCACCTTCCCCCTCATCATCGGCCTGATGAACTGGCTCCACACCGTGCAAGAGGTCGCCGAACTCATGGTGATCGGCGTCGGTGCCCCCGCCGAGAGCAGTCCCGCCGAGTTCGGCACGCGGCGAACACACGACTTCTATCCGATGCCGAAACGGGGCAGTGCAGGGCCGGGCGGCGCACGCGTGGAAGCACAGTCCAACGCCGTGACGACAGGTGGCGGTGGCGCCGAAGCATTCCTGTCCTTCCTGGTCGACGAGTTGCGCCCGCGGTTGGCGACCGAGTTGCGGTGCGGCGACGACCACGGCCTCGTAGGCTTCTCCGGCGGCGGGCACTTCGTCGGCTTCGCCCTGCTCTCCCGGCCAGCGGCCTTCGACCGCTACGTGGCCAGCAGCCCCGCCCTCAGCGGATGTGAGGACCTGCTGTTCAACCTGGAGGCCGACTACGCCATGACCCACGACGACCTACCGGCGAAGGTGTTCCTCGGCGCGGGCGAGGCCGAGATCACCGACCCCTACCTGGCCGCCGTCGACATCGTCGGGTCGATGACCCGCATGTCACAGCTGTTGCGCCTGCGCAACTACCCGTCCCTGGAGCTCACCACACGTCTCTACCCCAGACAGACCCACGGGTCGGCACTGTCGTACACGCTGAACGAGGGCCTGCGCACGCTCTACCCCCACACCGCCCCAGTATGAGATGAGGAGATCCTCAGCGGGGACGCGCACCGGCGGGGGTGTTCCGGAGCCGAAATGCGCTCGCCGGTGCCCAAGTCTGGTTCTCTGGACGGCGAGTTCATCCTCACCCGCCCCGACGGCCGCATCTCCTTCGAAGCCCTCCAACGCCGCGCAGCCACCCGTCGTCCGAGCGCCGCCCGGCTCGCCGCTGAGACGCCGGCGTACTTCGTTGCCTTCTTCGTCCTGCAGGCCGACGCCACGCCTTGCTGAACAGGCCGGTTGCGGAGCGCCGCGAGCGCCTTGAAGCGGTGTTCGCCGAAGGCGTTGCAGCGCAGTGAGCGGCTAGGGTGGGTTCGCGCTTCCCCTCATGGTCGCCCGCAAGAGCGGCCTGGTCGTGGAGGTCACCGACGGCAACACGGCCCGCTACCGCGGCACGTTCTTCTACGATCTGGCGAAGTCCGCAGTCATCCGGCTCGCTGTCGCCCAGGCAGCCGAGCTCAAGCCCCATGGCGTCGCGGCCGTATCCATCACTCCCGGCTTCCTGCGCTCGGAGACCCTGCTGGAACACTTCGGTGTCACCGAGGCCAACTGGCGCGACGGTGCGGACCAGGACCCGAACTTCGCCCATTCCGAGACCCCGGCCTACCTCGGCCGGGCTGTCGCTGCACTGGCCGCCGACCCCGACGTCATGGCCAAGACCGGGCGAGCCCTGGCGACCTGGAGCTTGTACCAGGAGTACGGCTTCACCGATGCCGACGGCTCACGACCAGACTTCGCCGTCCACTGGGCCAAGAACCTGGAAGAGCAGTACGGACCCCTCGGAGACCCGTTGTAACCCTGGCTCACACAGGCAGGCAACAGCCGAATGAAGTCGGCTGCCTAGTGCTCTTCAGTGTCATTCTCGTTGGAGGCATCCGGGGCGCGCAGCGGGCGTGGCCCCTGACTGGCGCCGCTGGCCTTGATGTTGAACAGGTAGCGGCCCAGGAGCTTGACGTGTCGTCCTTGAGGGGGGAGAGGAGGGCAACGTCCTCGTCCTTGATGTCGTGGCCCTCGTCGCGGAGCTGGGCGACGGCCGCGTCCAGGTAGCGGGTGTTCCACAGGACCACGGCGTTGAGGACCGGGCCGAGGGCGGCGAGCTGGTCCTCCTGGCCTTCGCGGTACGCCTGGCGGATCTGGCCGCGGCCGCCGTGGCAGAAGAACATGGCGGTAACGCTCTGTGCCGCCCCCCAAGATTTTTGCCGCCGGGGAAGTTCTTGACCTCAGTGGTGGGAATGGGAATCAAGGGGCCGCCGACGAAGACGCTGCCGCCGAACAACTATTGCTTCAGCTGGGTGCGAACGGCGTAGAGGGCGACGGTGTATCCGGCGGGGCCTGAGCCGGCGACGATGTCCTCACGTATCTAGCTCAGGCGGCGGGCGCCGGGGCGATCTCGGCGATCAGGCCCTCGACGAGGGACTTGATCTCGTCGCGGATCGGGCGGACAGCCTCGACGCCCTGACCGGCCGGGTCTTCGAGCTTCCAGTCGAGGTAGCGCTTGCCGGGGAAGACGGGGCAGGTGTCGCCGCAGCCCATGGTGATGCAGACGTCCGACTCCTTGACCGCGTCGATCGTGAGGATCTTCGGGGTCTCGGCGGAGATGTCGATGCCGACCTCGGCCATGGCCTCGACGGCCGCCGGGTTGACGGCGCTGCCCGGGTTCGAGCCGGCGGAGCGGACCTCGACACGGTCCCCGGCCAGGTGGGTCAGCCAGGCGGCGGCCATCTGGGAGCGGCCGGCGTTGTGGACACAGACGAACAGGACGGACGGCTTGTCGGCCATGGTGATCGTTCTCTCTCGTCGCACGGCGGAACCCAGCCGCCAATGACTTCAGCCCCCGCTGGTATCAGCAGGTGATGATGTGAGAGTATCAGTGCATGCTGACTTCAGTCGATCCTGATGTGATCCGGGTGCTGGGCGATCCGCTCCGGCTCCAGATCGTGACCCTGCTGGCGCGCGAGACGCTCTGCACGACGCACCTGGTCGAGGAGACCGGAGCCAAGCAGACCAACCTGTCCAACCACATGAAGGTGCTGCGCGAGGCCGGGATCGTGGAGACCGAGCCATGCGGCCGCTTCACCTACTACAAGCTGAAGCCGGAAGTCCTGGCCGGCCTGTCCGAGCAGTTCGCCGTTCTCGCTGCCTCCGCCCGTACCGCTGCTGAGAACAAGAGGGCCTGCCCGTGACCTCCACCGAGCCCACCACCGCCTCTCCCGAGGGCACGGGCCCGGCCGGGGACGACTCGATCGTAAGGAAGCTCTCCACCCTGGACCGCTACCTCGCGGTGTGGATCCTCCTCGCGATGGCCGTCGGCCTGGGGCTGGGCCGGCTCATCCCGGGGATGAACGACGCGCTCGCGAAGATCGAGGTCGGCGGGATCTCCCTGCCGATCGCGCTGGGCCTGCTGGTGATGATGTACCCGGTTCTGGCCAAGGTCCGCTACGACAAGCTCGACCGCGTGACCGGCGACAGGAAGCTGATGGTGTCCTCGCTGGTCATCAACTGGATCGTCGGCCCCGCGGTCATGTTCGCGCTGGCCTGGATCTTCCTGCCGGACCTGCCCGAGTACCGCACCGGATTGATCATCGTCGGACTCGCCCGCTGCATCGCCATGGTCATCATCTGGAACGACCTCGCCTGCGGCGACCGCGAAGCCGCCGCCGTCCTGGTCGCCCTCAACTCGGTATTCCAGGTCATCGCGTTCGGCCTGCTGGGCTGGTTCTACCTCGACCTGCTGCCCCGGTGGATGAACCTCGGCGACGGACAGGGCCTGGACGTGTCGGTGTGGCACATCGCCCTCAACGTCATCATCTTCCTCGGCATCCCGCTGCTGGCCGGCTTCCTCACCCGCCGCATCGGCGAACAGAAGTTGGGCCGCGAGACATACGAGGCGAAGTTCCTGCCGAAGATCGGCCCGTGGGCGCTCTATGGGCTGCTGTTCACGATCGTCATCCTCTTCGCCCTGCAGGGCAAGACCATCACCTCCCAGCCCCTGGACGTCATCCGGATCGCAGCTCCGCTGCTGGTCTACTTCGCCATCATGTTCTTCGGCACCTTCCTCCTCGGCAAGGGCCTCGGACTGGCCTACGACCGCACCGCGACCCTCGCGTTCACCGCCGCGGGCAACAACTTCGAGCTCGCCATCGCGGTCGCCATCGCCACCTTCGGCGTCACCTCCGGCCAGGCCCTGTCCGGTGTCGTCGGCCCGCTCATCGAGGTGCCCGTCCTGATCGGCCTGGTCTACGTCGCGCTCGCCTGGCGCCGCAAGTTCGCCGCTGACGCGGTGACCACGGCTTCGTGACACAGCACGTGGACGTGGTGGTGATCGGCGGCGGCCAGTCCGGGCTCGCCGCCGGCTACCACCTGCGCCGCCTGGGCCTGGAGTTCGTCATCCTCGACGCCCAGGCGACGCCGGGCGGAGCCTGGCAGCACGCCTGGGACTCCCTGCGCCTGTTCTCCCCGGCCCAGTACTCCTCCCTGCCCGGCCGCCTCATGCCCGCCCAGCCCGGTGCTCCCTACCCGGACGCAGGCCACGTCGTCGACTACCTCGCCGACTACGAGAAGCGCTACCAACTGCCCGTCCACCGCGGGACGCGGGTCGAGAGCGTCCACCACGACGGAGGGCACCTGCGCATCGAGACGGACGGCGGACTCTGGAGGGCGCGGGCGGTCATTGGCGCCACCGGCACCTGGACCCGCCCGTTCCTGCCCGCTGTCCCCGGCCGCCGCACGTACGAGGGCCGCCAGCTCCACACCGTGCACTACCAGGGCCCCGCCGCGTTCGCCGGACAGCGCGTGATCGTGGTCGGCGGCGGCAACTCCGGCGCCCAGATCGCCGCCGACCTCGCCGGTACGGCGAAGCTGACCTGGGTGACCCGGCATCCGCCCCGCTACCTCGCCGACGACATCGACGGCCGGGCCCTGTTCGACGCCGCAACCGCCCGCCGCCGAGCGCTGGATGCAGGCCGCACCGACACCGGTGGCGTCGCCTCACTGGGCGACATCGTCGCCGTTCCCCCGGTCCGCGCCGCCCGGGACACCGGACTCCTGCACGCCAAGCCGATGTTCACCCGCCTCACCGCCACCGGCGTCGCATGGGCGGACGGCACCAGCATCGACGCCGACGCGGTCATCTGGTGTACGGGCTTCCGTCCGGCGCTGGCCCCCCTGGCCTCCATGCGCCTGCGCGGCGCCCGGGGCACATCGCCACGGACGGCACCCGCGCCGTGGACGATCCGCGCCTGCACCTGCTCGGCTACGGTGACTGGACCGGCCCCGCCTCCGCCACCCTCATCGGCGTCGGCCGCGCCGCCCGCGACGCCGCGCGGCAGATCGCCGATCTCCTGCGCTGACCCGCCGCTCCCCCGCTACGTGGAGAGAGTGGCGCCCTCCACCCAGCGGGCCAGGACGCTGAAGGCGGCGAGTTGTTCGAGGGCTTCGTGTTCCGGCAGTTCGGGCAGTCCGTCCTCGTGGCTGTTGGGGTTGCGGATGCCCGCGTAGCAGCCTTCGGCGAACGTCATGGCACCGCGGTGGACGCTGCGGAAGATGTCGCTGGCGTCGTCCGTCATGAGCCTCAGGCGGGGCTGTCCGGGCTTCGGGTCGTCCTTGGAGAAGACTCTCTGGAATAGTGCGGTCTCGCTGGCGTCGCGTCGGCCGACCCGGTTCTGGGTCTCGGCGTTCACCTTGCGCGCGGCGGCGGTCACGGCCTCACGGAAATGCCCGCTCCGCCACAAGGCCTTGGCGCCGTCCCACACCCACGGGTGCATCGCCGCAGCGCTGATCTGAGGAGCGTTCTCACCGAGATTCTCGCGGACCTCCGCCTGCCGCACGAGCACGACGTCGGCGCGCTTGGCTGCCTCGCGGCGCTGCAGCCAGCGGTTGGCCTTGTTCACGGGGACGCCGGAGCGCCACCCCGGCAGCACCCGGTCGAGAATCTGCTCCACGATCTGGGCACTCGCGACGATCTCCGGCTGCGTGCCCCGGTTCCTGAGGCCGCTGACGACCATCGCCCCGGGCTCATGGGGAGGAATGCAGGTCTCCGACAAGCGGTGGAATTCGACGAGTTGTGTGCGCGCCCATGCGACGTTGATGGTCAGAGCGCATCAGCACCCCCACCCCAGACAACCGGACCCCCACGAGCAGGGATCCGATCAACCCACCCGTGGGCTGCGGCGCTCCAGCAGCACGACATCCCGCCATGCGCCGTGGTGGCGGCCGATGCGTTCGCGGGTGCCGATGATGCGGAACCCAGTCCGCTGGTGCAGGGCCAGGCTCGCGGTGTTCTCGGGGAAGATGCCCGACTGGATCGTCCAGATCCCCGCCGCCTCGGTGGAGGCGATCAGCGCGTCCAGCAGGGCCCGAGCGACGCCCCGGCCGCGGGCGGCGGGGTGGACGTAGACGGAGTGCTCGACCACACCCGCGTACGCGCAGCGGTCTGAGACCCGGCTGGCTGCCACCCAGCCCAGCAACTGGCCGTCGGGGCCGATCGCGGCGAAGCGGTGCTCGGGCAGTTTCGCGGTATCGAAGTCGGCCCAGGTCGGGGAGGCGGTCTCGAAGGTTGCGTTGCCCTCGTCGATGCCGGCCTGGTAGATCGCCAGGACCTGCTCAGCGTGCTCGGGGTGGAGCGGGCGGATTCGGAAGTCGTTCACGGGGTCGCGGTCTTCGCCCGGCCGGTCAGCAGGGCGCCCATCGCGGTGAGGACGGACGGCTCGACCCGGTAGTACACCCACGTTCCGCGCCGCTCGGAGGCCAGCAGGCCCGCCTGCCGCAGCTTCTTCAGGTGGTGGGAGACCGTCGGCTGGGAGACGCCGACGTCGGAGATGTCGCACACGCATGCCTCCCCGCCCTCATGTGAGGCGACCAGGGAGAACAGGCGCAGCCGCACCGGGTCTCCGAGGGCCTTGAACATGACCGCGGTCCGCTCGGCCTCCTCGGCCGTCAGCGGGCGCTCGGACAGCGGCGGACAGCACGGAGCCGCGACAGCCTCCGGCTCCAACAGGGGCAACACCTTCGTCGACATGACTCCCATCATCCGTTGAACTTCGACGAATGTCTATCTTGACGACTGTCGATCCAGGGTGACACCCTGAAGCCGTCAGGATATCGATGTCCGTCGAATCAATGGAGCTCGTCGTGAACGCATCCACCGAAGCCCTGCCCGTCGTTGTGATCGGTGGTGGGCCGATCGGCCTCGCGGCGGCCGCCCAGCTCATCGAGCGGGACATCCAGCCGCTCGTCCTGGAGGCCGGGTCGGCCGCCGCGGCGGCCGTACGGGAGTGGTCACACGTCCGTTTGTTCTCGACCTGGTCCGAGGTGGTCGACCCGGCAGCAGAGAAGCTCCTCGCGCCGACCGGGTGGGTCCGGCCCGACGGGGCCACCTATCCCTCCGGCGGTGACTGGACCGGGCTCTACCTCCAGCCGCTCGCCGACGTCCTGGGCGACAAGGTCCGCTACAACGCCACCGTCACCGGGGTCTCCCGCACCGGCCGCGACCGCGTCGTCGACGCCGACCGCGAAACGCAGCCATTCGTCGTGCACGTCACCGCGGCCGACGGCGGTGAGAAGCGCGTTCTCGCCCGCGCGGTCATCGACGCCTCCGGCACCTGGGCCACCCCGAGCCCGGCCGGCGGCAGCGGACTCGCCGCCCTCGGCGAGAAGAACGCCGCCGACCGCATCACCTACCGCGTGCCCGACCTGAAGGACCCGCAGGTCCGGGCCCGTTACGCAGGCAAGCGCACCGCCGTGATCGGCTCCGGCGCCTCCGCCTTCACCGCGCTCGCCTACCTCGCGGACCTGGCGAAGTCCCCCGACGGCACCGGCACCCACGGCGTATGGATCCTGCGCCGCGGCATCTCCGGCTCCACCTTCGGCGGCGGCGAAGCCGACCAGCTCCCCGCCCGCGGGGCCCTGGGCCTGGCCGCCAAGGCCGCCGTCGACGAAGGCCACGCCGACGCCGTCACCGGCTTCCGCACCGACGCCATCGAACGCGAGACCGACGGCCGCCTGGTCCTGGTCGGTGAAGACGGACACCGTCTCGACGCGATCGACGAGATCATCGTCCTCACCGGCTTCCGCCCCGACCTCACCTTCCTCGGCGAACTCCGTCTCGGCCTCGACGAGCGCCTCCAGGCCCCCACCGCACTCGCCCCGCTGGTCGACCCCAACCAGCACTCCTGCGGCACGGTCTACCCCCACGGCGTGACCGAGCTGTCCCACCCGGAGAAGGACGTCTACCTCGTCGGCATGAAGTCCTACGGACGCGCCCCCACCTTCCTCGCCATGACCGGCTACGAACAGGTCCGCTCCATCGCCGCCCACCTCGCCGGCGACCACGAAGCCGCCCAGCGGGTCGAACTCACCCTCCCCGAAACCGGAGTCTGCGGCGGAGCCGGCCTCTTCGACCAGCCCACAGCCCCCGAAGGAACCGGCGGCGGATGCTGCGCCACCCCGGCAACCCTCACCATCGGCGCCCCCGCAGCCGCCGGCGGTTGCTGACCGAACCGACGGCGCAACGAAGCAGCGGGGCTGCGACCGGGACGGGGGTCCGGTCGCAGCCCCGCATCGTCATCGCACCCCGTCCGCCACCAACCTCCACGGTGACGTGGCGCTGCAGCTGCCGCTGGACATCAGCCGGCCTCCGCTCGCCCTCGACCAGGACGAGTATGGCAATGCCCGTATCGGCCAGGCCGCCGCCCGCTACAACTGGCTGGGTGGTTACCAGCGTTCCACCGACACACCCGCCGGACTCACCCTCATGGGTGCCAGGATCTACAGTCTGGCCGTCGGCCGCTTCCTTTCGATCGGCCCCGTCGCGGGCGGGAGCTGCAACCGGTACGAGTACGCCTGTGCCGACCCCCGCGACAAGTACGACCTGGACGGCACCTCTCTCATGGAGCGCGTACAGAGGGACTGTAATTCCTACAACTGCGTCCGCACGCGCCGCATCTGCGACAGGTCCTCGCACAAGTGCTCGTTGCAGTGGGACATGTGGTTCCGCAGGGCATGGAGCGGCGCCTACATCGAAGCCGGCTGGCGCTACGAGCTGTCGGTCAGGGGGCACAGAGTCACCTCCGGTAGCTACAGCCATGGCGAGTTGGGCTGGCACAACTTCCACGGGTACTGGTAAGGCATGGCGCTCGCGGCAAGCACAGTTGCTGGGGGTTCACATGCTGGAGTGATCCGGGTGACTCTGTGCAGTTCCACGCTCAGGGCATCGCCCGGTTCGGCTACGCCAAGTACTGGTGGGATCGGTTCCAGAACTTCGGTGGCGGAGGCAGCTACCGCTGACCCATCGCAACTGAACGCCCCCTGAGCCGCGAGCGCGTGGGAAACGAGCTGGGCTGGGAGATCGTCCGGATTCCCAGTTCGGCCTCTGCAGCGCGTGGACGAGGCCAGCACGCCAACACACCGAATTCTCCCCGATGAGTCAATCCATATGGGCGTGCCTCACGCCAGTCCGGCCATCAGTCAACTCATTGTCTCTTCGGCGGCGGTGGCCGCCGCCTCTGCTGGACCGACGGCACCCACCACCTCTACGAGGGTGACGGCAAGGGCGGCATCACCTCCGGCACCACCGTGTGGGGCGGCACCACCTGGAAGACCGTCCTCCAGCTCGCCTGATCAACCAAGTACCCGGTCCACCCCTGCAAAGCGATGCCGCAGGGGGTGGCCGCGAGGGTAGGTAGCGGACAACACCAGACGCACTGCCGCGGGCACCAGACCGCGGTGTCGGCCTGCTACCGGTGGGTGAGGGTCGGCGACCTTTCTGCAGAAAGCCCCGCCTGGGCCCTGACCACCGAGGCCGGCAGTACCGGCACCCGACCCAGTCGAGACATTCTTAGCCCTGCCGCGCTCCCCAGACACCTTTCGGAGAGCGGAACAGCGCACGTCTCCCACCTCACCCTTGCCACGCCCGTCACAGGCTGTGGCTAGAGCCACAGGCAACTCAGCCGGGTGAAACAAGCACCATGTGAGAACATATCCGCTGCACACAGCACACTCACAGGACCATCCCCGTGAGTGCTCTTTCGAATTTACGGCGCCTCGTGACCAGGGTGCCGGGGGGTCGCACAATGGCGGGGCACCGCTCGGGGAACAGACTTGCCGCGCTGGACGGGCTCCGTCTCCTCGCCGCACTGACAGTCGTCTTCTACCACTACGTCGCCCTGGCGAAGCCATGGGGTCACAGCACAGCCTCGATCTTTCCCACTGCTCACAGGTTCGCCCAGTACGGGTGGCTCGGGGTGGAGTTCTTCTTCCTCATCAGCGGCTTCGTGATCTGCATGAGCGTGTGGGGTCGCACCGTCGGCGAGTTCGCCGTGTCCCGTGTCTCGCGGCTCTTCCCCGCCTACTGGGCAGGCCTGCTGCTGACCGTCGCGGTGGTCAAGCTGTGGCCCGAGTTCACGTCCATACACGGCTGGGACACGGTCATAACCAACCTGACCATGCTGCAGGGCGGTAACAACACACCCGATGTCGATCCGGTCTACTGGACGCTCTTCTTCGAGATCAAGTTCTACCTGATCATGACCGTCGTCATGTTCTTCGGCGTCACCTACCGCAACTGCCTGATCCTGTGCGGGGTATGGACCGCGGCCGCCGCCCTGGCGCCGGTTCTCAACACCCCCGTCATCACGGCCTTCGCCATGCCGCAGTACGCCCCCTTCTTCATAGCCGGCGTCGCCTTCTACCTGATGCGCCGCCACCGGCCCAACGCCGTTCTCTGGGGCATCGTGGGACTACAGCTGCTCCTGGCCCAGCGCTACATCGACTACCGCCTGGCCACCAACCTCGGCAAAGCCACCATTGGCACAGTGCCCACCTGGCCGGCCCGGCTCATCATCATCGCCTCCTTCGCCGTGATCGCAGCGATAGCCCTCGGCGCACTCGACAAGATCCAGTGGAAATGGCTCACCCACGCAGGAGCCCTCACCTACCCGCTCTACCTCATCCACATGAACATCGGGATGACCCTCATCCACCACTACCGCGGCCGCCTGCCCGCCCCCCTCCTGGTGGTCTGCGTCACCGCACTCATGCTCGTGGTCGCGTGGCTCATCCACCGCTTCGTGGAGCGCCCGCTGGGACTGTGGCTCCGCAACACGATGCGCCGGGGCATCGCCGACGTACGCCAGCAAGTAGCACCCCGCCGCAAACACGCCAGCCCCCTCCCCCAGGGTCTGCCGCAGACACTCATCCCGCACCAACTCCACGTCCCGACACCCCGTAACCCCGAACCAGCGAGAACCGAACTCGGATGAACGCAGCGGGAATACAGGCACCCACCGGGACGAAAAGGCGCGAATCCCGTCGGCTACTGGGTCACGAAGCAGCGGCCGAGCCTGCGATGCGGGACAGATGAACGAGCAGCACACCCGCTGACGTGGCCCAGGACGCACGTGTCCGCAGGGTCGTCGGGCAGTTCCAGGTCCGTCGGCCACGCCATGACGTCGTAGTCATCGGTGAGGGCCGGGTCCCGCTCGGCGAACTGTTCGTGACCGCTTGGATCTGCCCCATGACCTCATCAGTCACCTTCGCCAAGGCCGCGTTCAGGACCGACTGCTGTTCGACGCCGACCGTGGCCCGCAGCCCCTCCAGCTGGGCCACGCTCGACGAGAGCCGGCCTCGCGTCTCTCATGGTGCGGCTTCCTTGGTCCCGGTACCGCTCTTGACCGTCGCGTACGCGGCCCCCAGCGCGGAGAAGACCATGGCCAAGGACGCGCCGATCACCCCGAAGAACGGGCCGTACACGGGAGAACACTCACTGCCCGTGAATTTCGTCTCGCTGCTCTGGGACATGATCGGAGTCTCCGTTCCGCGCGGCACGATACCGCCGCTGACCGGCGAGCCTGACATGGCCCGGACTGCTCTTCGCGCCGGGAAATACCGTCCAGCGATCAGCCGATGAGCTGTACACGCACCCGAATGACATGGAATCTCACCGACATTCACAGGCCCCACCGCCCCTTAATGACATCCGAACTCATAGATGAACGAGACTCGTTGAGAACGATGTAGCCAGCCGGCCTCCATTCAGCTCACCTTCGCCGAACCTCTTGCCCCCCGCTCGTGGGCAAAGGAGCACAACCGCACGCGGCGCCTGCCGAGGCAAACGACGACGACCTCGCCATGCTGTCCGCCCGTGATCCCGCCATCCCCGGGCGGAGCACCCAGCCGACATGTGGCTGGGGGCCGTCCATGCCGTGCCCACGCCCGACCTTGCCCACCCATCCCTCACAGTCGACTTGCGCGGCCAGTCGAACACGGTCTATCGCGGCACAGTGACCCCTCGGCTCCTGGATGAGTGGCTCCAGGAACGGCACGGCCAGTGGCCCGCGTCGCTCAACCCACACCGGCCGGTGACGACGCACTCAGCGCTCCCGTGAGCTACTGCGCACTGTGCCGCACGTTCGACCACACCCGGAATCGCCCCGCGCCAGATGTGGGGGCGTCGGTGAGGTAGTAGTAGCTTTTCCTGTTCCTCGGCATGGAGTTGAGGGTTCCCGCGGCCTCGCGGGAGGCCGTTTCGGCCAGCGCCGCGGGTGAAGGTCAGCGGGTGAAGGTCAGCGCCAGCGATTGTTGCTGGTGTGGTCTCCGGCGAGCCAACGGGCGAGGTCCGCGTGTGCGGTGGCACGCTGCTCGGCATCGATCTTCTCCACGTCGGGGTGGTCGACGGCGAACTCCAAGATCAGCCCGTTGGGGTCCGTGACGTACAGCAAGACGCAGAAACCGTGGTCGATCACATGAGGGTTCGCGTCCGCGAAGCGGGCTGCGTCGACGCGCTCGCGGATGGCTTCCTGCGTATCGGCCTCGACTTTGAAGGCTATGTGCCGCAAGGGAGTTGAGTTGATGCTGGTCCTGAATTCCTGCTGGTCCTTGGGGTCGGCGAACTGGAAGAAGGCGAGCGCGCTGCCGTCGGCCAGGCCGTAGAGGGCGTGACTGTAGGCGCGCTCGACGCCGGCCATCACCTCACGCTCGGTCCACGTGGCCACCAGAGCCAGGCCGATCACGTCTTCGTAGAAGCGCCGGTTGGCTTCCTGGTCGTCGGTGATCCAGGCGTGGTGATGGAGGCGGAGGGGGAGGGACTGGGCCTGCGTCTGAGGCCGGGGGTGCGTCTGCGTCTGCGTCATGTCGAGTCATCTCCGTACGTAGATGGGGCGTTGGGTCGGGCATTGGGGCTTAGTTGATGACGTCCTGAACAGCATGCCCTCAACACATGTTGAATTTTAAATCAATTTGAGCCATGTTCGCGAGTGAGGCACCGGCGCCAACGAGCTGCATGATCGGACGACGAAATATCCGGTCAGCTGCCAGCGAACTCCGGGAGCCGGGTCAGTGTGAGAGGCCGCGGGGTCACATCACAGTCCTCGTTGAACACATCACAGTCCTCGTCGAACGGCTCGGTGGGAGACTGTTGATGACAGCCTCCACGCGAGGCGGCAGGCACGGTCGGCGGCCTTGCCGGCATCGTGTGATCACGTCGCGCCGCACCGCTTCGACAGCCTCGTCGCCGATCTCTGCCCGGTCGGCGTACGGGTTTGGGGGTGGAGAGGTCTGCCCGGTGTGATCGTGCTGGGCACCGGTATGAAAGGCATCAGGGTATGACGGGGTCGTTGCCGGAGCCGATGCCGGCCGTTGGACCGTCGCCGTGAACAGTCCTGTGCTGCCGGTCGGCTGAGCGGTGGAGGCCAGACGGAACGGGTTCCGCGCGGACGGTCCCGTCCTGCCCGCCGGCTGAGCAGCGGAGCCCAAAGGGCACGGGTTCCGCGCTCGACCAGCCCTGCACGCCGGCGGACGGGGCCTGCGCACCTGCCGGCGAGAAGGCGCTGCGCGCTCGACAGCTGCCCCCGCATACGAGGGACCCCTCACCACAGCCCATGTCCTGACTCGGCAGACGCCGGCAACCGGCCAGCACAGCCCAGTCGGCGCCCCGACGGACACGGACGGGAACGATCGACCGCTGTGCCGTCCGTGCCGCACGTCCAGGACACCTCCCGAGGGCGTCCCGGGCCGTCAGTGAGTGGAGTCGCCGTGCTCAGGGCGCGCACCCGAAACCGGGTCCGGTTCGGACCTGGCACTCACTTTCCTGATCCGCAGCAGCGGCACCATCGTCCGTCGAGCTCAGCGAACGACACGGTAGGAGAGATGAGTCGCCGCCGGGGTCGCTACCACCTGAGTGCGTTCGAGGGTGATGGCGGAGTCGAGCACGCCGAACAAAGACGTACCTCCGCCGACCAGGACCGGGATCACGTGCACGCGGATCTCGTCCACCAGGCCGAGCGGGAGCGCCTGCTGCATGATGGTGGCGCCGTGCAGCCCGACGACCTTGTCGCCCGCCGCCCTCTTGGCCTGCTCGATCGCGCTGACCACCCCGTCGGTGACAAAGGTGAACACAGCCGGATACGACCTGGCGGGTGCCTGATGGGTGACCACGAAACACGGGACATCCCCCATCGGGCCGCCCTGGCCCCAGCCGCCCTCTCCCTCGTTCTTCTCAAAGGACGTACGGCCCATCACCACCGCACCCCAGTCATCGGCCACCTGCTCCAGGATGGCCCGGTCTTCGTCGGCCGCCTGGTCGGACATCCACTTGTGCAGCATCGAGGCACCGTCGCCGAACGGGTTCTCGCGGCTGTCGTTCGGGCCCGTGACGTATCCGTCGAGCGAGACGGACATGTCGCAAATCACTGGTGCCATGGGTAACGCCCTCCCGCTGACGATGCTCGGGATTCACCGTGCGCTGTCGCTGCGTACGACTCTGCACGACGACCGAACTCATCGGTGACCCTGTAGATCGCGTCCATCACGCCTTCCCGCCGTGAACCCCGCACGCGACCAGGTAAAAACCCCTGACTAGTACAAAACACCAACCGGGCCTTTACGCGCCTTTACGCGCCTTTACGCGCTGGACTACCTACAAGCCACCCGGCGGGGCGGGGCGGGGCGGTGCGGGGCTCCGCGAGCGTCAGCGGCCTCTTTCGGCGCCGCCGTTGACCTGAACGATCTGTGCGGTGATCTGGGACGCGGATGGGGAGCAGAGCCATTGGACGGTGCTCGCGATGTCCTCGGGGACGCCCGCGCGGCCGGTGTGGGTCTGACTCACCAGCAGGTCGTGCCGGGTGCCGGCGTGGCCTTCGGCGCCGAAGAACTCCGTCTGCGCGGTGTAGCCCGGAGCCACCGCGTTCACGGTCACGCCCTGCGGCCCCAGGGCGGCGGCCAGGTCATAGACGTACGGGTGCAGGGCGGCCTTGGCTGCCGCGTACGAGCCCGCGCCCGCGCCCCGGTACGCGGCGATCGAGCTGATCATCACAATCCTTCCGCCGGGAGAGGCGATCACCGGGCGGCACGCCTCAGTGAGCAGGACGGCGGTCAGGACGTTGGCTCGGAAGTTCTCGGTCCAGTGCCAGGCCGCTCCGGCCGTGCCCTCGTCCGCTCCCTCGGGGGCGCCGATCAGGACGTTGCCCCCGGCCGAGTTGACCAAGACGTCCACCGTTCCGTACGCGGCGCGCAGTTCGTCCCGTACGCGGTCGGCCTCCTCGGGGCGGGCGAGGTCGGCGGTCAGGGCCCGTACCTGGCCGCCCTGGGCCGCGTATTGTCCGGTGAGTTCCTTCGCCGTGCGGGACAGTACGTCCTCCCGGCGGCCGATGGCGACGACCTGGGCGCCTTCGGCGGCGAAGGCCGCGCACACGGCGCGTCCGATGCCGGTACCGCCGCCGCTCACTACCACGGTGCGTGTCATGGAAAGCCTCCGAATCGGGTCTGCCGGGGTGGTCGGGTCCGGCCGGTCTCGCGGGTGTGCCGGGTCCAACGAGTCTGTCATGTCTGCCGATTGTGCTGTGCGCGGCGGACTCCTGAGCGCACGCCCCAGCGGTGGACGAGCAGGGCGGCGGCGCCCACCGCGACGGAGTCCCAGGGCGCGGTCACCAGCCCGGATCCGCCGGTGGAACCCGCGGCCGCCGCGACGAAGAGCAGGAGCAGATAGCCCAAGAACCAGGCGCCCGAACGGAGTTCGATGGCCAGGCGGTCGCGGTCGGAACGGTACCTGATGGCGAAGATGACGAGGGCGGCCAGCATCAGGGGTATCGCCGTACTCAGTTGGTGCCAGCCCGCCCAGTGCACCAGCTCCGTAGAGACGACGAAACCGGCGGGTGCGATCCAACCCATGCCGCGCATACGCCAGTTGCCGGCCTCGCGGTCCGCGTCGTGGCCGGGCGCGTGGTCCGCCCCGTAGGGAAACTGGCGGTCCGTCCCGTGACCAAGCCCGCCGTCCGCCCCGTAACCGAGCTTACGGTCCGCCCCGTAACCAAGCCCGCAGTCCGCCCCGTTGCCAGGCTCGTGGTCCGTCGCGCGGAAGGTGCTGACCGCGACGGAGCAGGCGGCGTACGTCAGGAGGGAGAGCACCCCGACCACGCCGATGATCTCCTGCCAGCCGTGGAACGGTGCGAGGAAGACCGTCGCCAGGACGAAGTTGGCGAGCAGGGTGCGCCGGGGGACGCCGGAGGCGGGATGCACGGAGGCGAAGAAGGCGGGCAGGACGCCGTTGCGCGCGGCCGCGTACGTCTCGCGGCTGCCGGAGGCGACGAAGATCCCTGCGGCGCCGGTCGGCGAGAGGACTGCGTCCGCGTAGATCAGGGTCGCGAGCCAGCCGATGTTGAGCGCCAGCGCGAGCTGACCGAAGGGAGAGTCGAAGTCGATCCCGTGCCAGCCGCCGGCCAGCCGGTCGATCGGGATCGTACCGACGAAGACCAGTTGGAGGACGGTGTAGAGCACGACCGCCAGCAGGATGGCGGTGATGACGGCGCGCGGCAGGTCGCGGCGCGGGTCGCGGGCTTCGGCGGACAGCTCGATGGGGGCTGCGAAGCCGTTGAAGGTGTAGATGATGCCCGCGCCGGCCACGGCCGAGAGCGCCGCCGACCAGCCATACGGGGCGAAGCCGCCGCCCGCCTCGACGGTGCCCGGGTGGAAGCCCGCGGCGACCAGTACCGCGATGGTGATCAGCGGGACGCCGAACTTGAAGACCGTCAGGGCCGTGGTGACCCGGGCGAAAAGCCGGACGCCGAACCAGTTGAGCAGCGCGAGGGCGGCCAGGAGCACGACGGCCGCGCCGATGCCCCGCGCCGTGAGGGCTCCGTGCCGGTACAGGTCGGGGACGTAGTGGCCGGCGTACTGCACGATCGCGGACGCCTCGGCGGCAAGGGCGCTGGCGACGGAGAGCAGGACGGCCCAGCCTATGGCCGTCCCCACCAGCGGCCCGTTGGCCTCCAGGGGCCAGCGGACCATGCCGCCGGCGCGCGGGCGGGTCGCGCCGAGCTGCACGAGGACCAGGCCGACAAGCATCATCGCGGCACCCGCGACGGGCCAGGACAGGAGGGCCGCCGGGCCCGCCGCCTGCGCCGCGTAGTAGGCGCTGAAGAGCCAGCCGGACCCGACCATGCCGCCGAAGGCGATGGCGGTCAGGCTCCACCGCCCCAGCTCACGCCGGAGTCCTTCGTCCGGCGGGGCGGTTCGCGGCGCCTGCTTCTCCAGTACGGGTGGCGGGGAGGGTGCGGACATGTGTGTCTCCAGGTGGGGTGGCCGGGCGGGCGGGATCGGTCGCGGGCAGGCGTGAGCGACGCTCGGCGTGGCGCGGGCGGGGAGCCGAAGGGGCGGCCGCGGAGAGAGTTGCGGTGGGCCTCGTGCAGGCGGTCAGTGGTACGGCGAGTCAGTCGTCCAGGGACGGTCGTGCGCAGGCGGTACCGACTCCCCCGTCAACCGCCGGCAGCCGCCCCCGTCAGCCGTCGGCCGACTCCCCCGTCAGCCCGGCGACCCGGTCCCCGGGGGTCGGCTCTCCCTCGTGCTGGGCGGGGGCGGTGGCGGGCGTGCGGCGGGTGAGGAGCAGCAGGAGCGCCGCGAGCACGACCGCACCGACGGCGAACGGCAGCGCGGGGTCGATCTGGTAGAGGCTGGTCGCCGCGAGGGGCCCGAGCACCAGAGTGAGGGCGTTGACGGAGGCGCTGAGTCCGGCCGCGCTGCCCTGTTCGTTGGCTCCGACGCCGAGACTCATCGCCGAGTTGTAGCCGGGGATCGCGAGGCTGTGGCCGAGTCCGGAGACGGTGACGGCGGCCAGGAAGACCGGCAGCGAGTCGGCCAGGCAGATGACGACGAAGGCTCCCGCGGTCAGCGGCACGCCCACGCGCAGCAGACGCTGCGGGCGCCACGCCAGCTTGGGGATGATCAGGCCTTGGACTACGAGCATGGGCAGGCCGCCGGCCAGCAGGACCATGCCGGACAGCTCCACCGTGCGTGCGGGGGTGAGGTCGAGCCGGTCCATCAGCAGGAACCCGATGCTGGACTGGAGGAGGCTGGTGGAGAGGTAGATGCCGGCGCCGGACACCAGGAACCTGCGGATGCGCGGGTCGAACGGGCTGAGCCGTCCGCGTGCCGCCGTACGGTCGGTGTGGCGTTCCTCGGCGGGCAGCCAGATCCAGACCACGACGCCGACGAGGCCGATCAGCACCGGTGCGGTGTAGAGGGCGGGAAGCATGCCCAGGTCGCCGAGGAGTCCGCCGAGGCCCGGGCCGAGGACGAGTGCGAGGCCGATGGCGGCGCCGACACGGGCGATCCCCTTGATGCGTTCGCCCTCCTCGACGGAGGTGTCGGCCACGTACGCCTGTGCTGCGACCGGCAGGGCCGCGAGGGAGCCGCCGAAGAGGATGCCCCGGGCGAGCAGGAGCAGGACGAAAACGGTCGTGGCGCCCAGCACACCGCGCAGCCCGAGGTGGGCGGTGGCGGCGAAGGCGGCGAGGCCGAGGGCGGCGCCGAACAGGGCGATGACCATGAGGGGTTTGCGTCCCCACGCGTCGGCTCGGCGGCCCCACAGGGGGCTGACGAGCGCCACCACGGCGGCGGAGGCGCTCATCACCATGCCGTACTGGAACTCGCTGATGGACAGTTCGCGGGCGAGCGGCGGCAGGATGGGGGTCAGGATCTGCTGGCCCGCGTAGCCGCCGAAGACGGCGAGGTGCAGGAGGCCGAGGCCTCCGGTTTTCTGACGTGCCGTGACCATCGTCACTCCTCGGAACTGCCTTGTACAGATGGGGCGTTGGCGATTCGGGGTCGCAGTCGGAGGTCGCCGAGCGCGTGAGCCACGTCCTGGGCGGCGGCGATGAGCGCGCCCTCCTGGTGCGCACCCGCGACGAGTTGCATGGCGATGGGGGCGTCGAGTACGGGGGCGATGCCGGCCGGGAAGGTGATCGCGGGCAGTCCGGCGAAGCTGGCGACCGGGGTGAAGCCGATCTCCCGGTCGTAGCGGGGGTCGCCCGGTACGGGGATGGTGGAGGCGGCGGGCGGCACCGTACCGCGCGGTCGGGGCAGTGCCGGGTCGAGCGGCAACAGCCAGGCGTCCACGGCCCGGTCGGCGAAGTGGGCCGGGAGTGAGGCGCGCAGCCGTGTCATCCGGTCCCGGACGGCGGCGTACTCGTCGTCCCCCACGTCGGCGCCGGCGCGCAGGGCGGCGAGCGTCGAGTCGAGGAGGTCGTCCCCGATGCGGGCGCGCCAGTCCTGGTAGCCGTCCCAGGCGTCGCGGGCGCACAACTGCCAGGCGTCGGCGCGGCAGTCCCACAGTTCGCCGAGGTCCGCGTCGACGACGGTGTGCCCTGCGGCGCGCAGGAGTTCGGCGGTGCGGGCTACGGCGCGGGCGATCTCCGGGTCGAGTACGCCGTCCCGGTGCAGTTCGCGCGGAACACCGACGCGCAGTCGGCCACCGGCGGGTACGGGTGCGCCGAGCCCCAGGTGCTCCCAGGCGAAGGCGAGGTCGTCGGCCGTGCGGGCGACCCAGCCGGGCGCGTCCATGGCAGGCGAGAGGGGGAAGACGCCCGGGAGGTTGCGCGGGTGGTGGGTGACGCGCAGCCCGACCACGCCACAGCGTCCGGCGGGCCAGCGTACCGAGCCCAGGACGTCCGTGCCGAGCGAGACGTCGCAGATGTTCGCGGCCACGGCGACGCCGGAGCCGGTGCTGGACCCGGCGGGGTCGATGTGCGGGAAATACGGGTTCACGCAACCCGTGCCGACGCCGATGTTCAGCTCGGTGGTGACCACCTTGGCGACGACCTCGGCGTGGGTGACGTCCCGCAGGACGGCGGCCGTGGCGCGCGGGTGGTGGCGGTAGTGGCGCAGCCCGAGTCGGGTGGCGAAGCCCCGTACGTCCACGGTGTCCTTGACACCGAGCCGCAGTCCGCCGGTCGGCTCGCGCAGTTCGGTGCAGGCCCGGTAGTGGCTGTCGGCGCGGGTCGCCCAGTCCGCGGCCTGGACGCGGAGCTCCTCCGCGCCGATCTCCCCCGTGGCCAGGAGGCGGTGGCGGTCGGCCAGCGGCAGGGCGAGGATCTCGGGCAGGGCGTTCCCGGCGGTCGTGGTGCTCAGGACGTCGCGCACGGCGTGGGGTGTGGCCGCCGCCCCGGGTACGGGGACGGCCGGGCGGGTGTCGGCTCGGTTACTCATGACAGTTCGTAGAGCCCCTCGCCGTCGAGGAACCGGAGGGTTCCGTAGTCGCGGAGGACGACCTCGGCGACCTCGTGCCGCAGGTTGACGATCATGGGGTACGTCAGGTCGTCGACCGTCGGTCGGATCTCGCCGCCGGGCGCCACGAGAGGGCGGATCTCATGGACGCTCTCCAGTTTCTCGATGGTGTCCATGTGCCGGAACCGCTTCAGCGTCCCGGACGAGGGCGAGATCATGGCGATGGAGGCGAAGTGCTGCTGGATGACGTAGTCGGCCCGACGGCGCTCGTGGAAGCGCTCCGGTGCCACGTACGCGTCCACGGTCCAGTCGATCTGGGAGGAGCCGGTGCCCAGGCTCGCGTAGTAGGGGATGTCACCGCCGGCGATCCGGGCCCCGGCCTCCACCAGGCAGGGACCGTCGGGGGTCAGCTTGACCTCCAGGTGGCCCGGACCGTGCTGGATGCCCAGGGCGTCGAGGACGTCCTCGGCGTACCGGCCCAGCACCTCGCCCTCGGGTGAGCGGCGGGCCAGCAGGTGCACCGAGTCGCACAGGTCGAGGACGCCGTTGGCGGTGATGCGGGTGGTCTTCCAGACGTCGGTGACGTGGTGGTGGCCGTCGCGGCTCACGGTGTTGACGACGTACTCGCCGCCCACCAGGTACTCCTGGGCGACGACGCCCTCGTTGTCGACGGAGAAGAAGTTCTCGGCGCGGGCCAGGTTGCGGTAGGCGGCGATGGACTCATCAGGGGTGTCACAGAAGTGGATGCCGTCCCCGCCGGTCGAGCGGATCGGCTTGACGACGACGCGCCGCCCCAACTTGGTGTGCCACTGCCGCAGTTCCTCCTCGTCGGTGACGAGGATCTGCTCGGCGCCGTGGACACCGGCCTTCTTGATGGTCTCCACCATCGTGTACTTGTCACGCCGCGCGGGGCTCAGGGCCGTGCCGTTGGTCGGCAGGGACATGGCCTCGCTGAGGACGTCGGCGAACTCGACGCCGAACTCGCCGCCGGGTACCACCGCGACGGGCTCGAACGCGGAGACGGCACGCACGGTCTCGGCCAGGTCGCCGTGATGCACGATGTTGGCGGCGTAGTTGTCGAGGCTGAAGGTCGATCGGTACACCTTCGGCACCTCGGGGGTGCTCTGCACGCGGATACAGGCGTATCCGGCCTTGATGAACTCCGGGGCGAGGCGCCGGGTGGGGTGGTAGGCGTCGACGATGACGACGTGGCCCTTGACGGACATGGGGTGCTCTCCCTCAGGGGGCGGGGTCAGGGGGCGGGGTCAGTGGGCGGGACTGAGGACGACGGGTTCGGCGCTCACGCGGAAGGCCGCGGCCGTCGTGGTCAGCGCGTGCTCGACGGTGGCGGAGTCGGAGGCCCGGAAACGGAAGCGGCCGCCGACGTGTTCGTAGTAGGCATCGGCCGCGGGGAGCACCTCGCCGGGCTTGAGGAGCACCTCGGCGTAGGGGCCGAGCTCCCAGCCCGTCGTAGGGGTGACCTCGGTGATGCGGCAGGGGCGTGCCTCGGGTGCCGGAATGAGCAGCCAGCCGCCGATGTGTTCCGCGGGAGCCGGTCCCACGGGGCGTACCGGCAGCCCGAGTTGGAGGCGGAAAGCGGCCTCCATCAGGTCGTACCCGTGCAACTCCCGCCAGATGAAGGGAATCTCGGCGCCTCCGATGCGCGCGCCGACCTCCAGGAAGCGGCACCTGCCGCTTCCGGCCTCGACGAACACTTCGAGGTGGAAGGGGGTGGGCCGGTCCGTGAGCGCGGCCAGGGCGGCGCGCGCGTGCTCGCCGATGGGGGCCAGGACCGCCGGGTCGTCCTCCTCGACCGACCCGAGGAAGGTGCCCTCGCGGAAGCCCAGGCAGGTGTTGACGTATCGGGAGGCCCGCCAGCACATGAGCTCCGTGCCGTCGAAGATCCCGTCCACGTGGTAGATCGCGTCGGGCAGGAACTCCTGGACGAGCATCGGCTCGCCCCAACTGGACGCGTCCAGTTCCTCGGGGCCACCGACCAGGCGGACTCCCGCGCTGGAGCTGCCGATGCGGGGTTTGAGCACTACGGGCCAGCCGTGCGCGGCGGCGAACGCGGCGACCTCGGTGGCGCCTGTCACGGCCGCGCTCGCGGGAGCCGGGACACCGGCCGCGGCCACGGCCTCGACCATGAGGTGCTTGTCGCGGAACCGCAGCAGGTCCTCGGGGCGGTCGCCGGGGCAGTCCCACTCGACGCGCAGCGCGGCGCCGACGAGCAGGTCGTCCTCCTTGAGGGCGACGATCCGGTCGGGCCGGCCGTGGCGTGCGGCCAGGAGGTGGACGGCCGCGCGGACCTCGTCGAGGTCGTCGGTCCTGGTCACCGTGACGACGTCGGCGGCCGCGGAGGATATCGCCGGGAGTGCTGTCTCCGTCGCGACGTAGGTGACCGTGTGGTCGCCGTGGTCGAGGTAGCGGTCGTACTCGGCGTAGCGCTCCTGCCATCGTGTGACGATCACGATGTGGGGGCGGGGGGTGTCGGCGGCGGTCACGGGGTGTCCTTTCGCGCGAGCAGGCCGGCTGTCACCGTGAGCAGGTCGCGGGCCTGTGCGGGGCTCAGACGCGGATCGCAGGCGGACCGGTAGCGGGGCAGGGCGTCGGTGGCGAGGCCGGTCGGGTCGTCGACGCACTCGGTCACGTCGTCGGGCGTCATCTCGACGTGCAGGCCGCCGGGGGGTACGTCGTGGGCGCGCAGCACGGTGAAGAAGTCGGTGACCTCGCGGATCATGTCCGTCATCACGCGGGTCTTGCGGCCCGAGGCGTGACGGACGGTGTTGCCGTGCATCGGGTCGCACAGCCAGACCACGCGGCCGGCGAAGTCGGCAGCGGCTTCGATGAGCGCGGGCAGGCGGCGTGCGGTCTCGGCGGCTCCGAGCCGGGTGATGAGCGAAAGGCGTCCGGCGGAGTGGCCCCGGGCGAGTCGTTCGCACAGGTCGCGTACGTCGTCCGGGGACGCGCCCGGGCCCAGCTTGACGCCGACAGGATTGTTCACCGTTTCGGCGAACCGCACGTGCCAGCCGTCGAGTTGACGGGTGCGCTCGCCGATCCAGAGCATGTGCGCGGAGGAGCTGTAGTGCCCTGCGGCCTCGGGGTCCTCCCGTACCAGAGGCTCCTCCAGGTCGACGAGCAGCGCCTCATGGCTGGTGTACGCGGCGCCACCGGCGCCCTGTGCCAGGTGGCCCTGGAGCAGGAGGGTGTCGAGGCACCGCGTGGCGTGGTCGTAGGCGGCGCGCAACCGGGCCGGGTCGGGGCGGCGGGCGGCGGGGTCCGCCTCGGGCCGGTTGACCGCGTCACCTCGGTAGACGGGCAGGACGGTGCCGTCGGCGAGGGTCTCGGCGGGGTGTGAGCGTGGCTTGGCGTACTGACCGGCGAACCGGCCGATCCGTACGACAGGGAGTGCCGCGCGGGTTGCCAACAGGTCTGCCAGGTCGGCCAGTTGATCGGCCTTGGCGGTGATCCTTGCGGGCGCGGAGTCGAGGAAGGGTTCGGCGCAGTCGCCGCCCTGGAGGACGAAACCGGTGCCTTGCGCGGCCCGGGCCAGTTCGACGCGCAGTCGGTGCACGGCACTCGCGTCGACGAGGGGCGGCAGCGAGGCGAGGCCGGCGCGGACACTCTCCAGGCGTTCGTCGGAGGCCCACGGGGGTTGCTGGGCGGCGGGCAGGCGGACCCGGTGTGTCGCTGTCGTCATGCGCATGGTCCTTGCGGAGTCGTGAAGTGGCGTTCGAGTCGTCGGGCGGTGGCGGCGACCTCGTCGGCCAGGGGCCGGTCGCGGTCCAGGGGGGTCCAGTCCGCGGCGAGGTGTCGCCAGACGCCGTGCGCAGGGGCGGTTCCGTTCAGGTGGGCGAGTTGGTTGAGGGCGAGGGCGAGGGAGGCGACGATCCACCAGGCGCGGTCCAGGGCCGTGGACACCGCGTTGGCGCTGTTGAGGGCCAACGGCACATGGTCCTGGTTGTTGAGGTTGGTGGGGACCGGGGTGAACGAGGCGGGGTAGCCGTGCTGGCGGATTGCGCCCAGGTGCGAACCGGCGGCGATCTGGACACCGGCGAGGCCGCTCTGGCGTCCGGGGGTGGGCGTCAGCATGGGCGGGAGGCCGCCGTTGTGCTGCGGGTCGAGGGCGAGGTGGAGCTGGCGTTCGGCCAGATAGGCCAGCTGGTGCAGGCACAGCATGTGCTGCTCGCTCGCCAGGGCCACGGGCGCTGCGTGGAAGTTCCCGCCGTGCAGGACGTCGTCGTCGACGAAGACGGGGTTGTCGGTGGTGCCTTCGCCCTCGGTGATCAACACCTGTCCCTGGAAACCGAGTTGATCGAGGACGGCGCCGACGACCTGGGGAGCGCAGCGCAACGAGTACGGCTCCTGGAGCCGGCGCGCGGCGCCTTCGACCTGGACGACGGCGCTGCGGGCCGCACGGATCAGGGCGGCGGCCTGTCGCTGGCCCCGGTGCCCCCGGACGGCGGAGAGCCGGTCGTCGTAGGGCTCGGGGCTGCTGCCGAGGAGCCCCGCCAGGTGTCCGGTCCCGACGGCCACGGCGTGGGCCAGGGCCTGGAGACGTACGTGATTGTGCAGAGCCTGGGCGAGGGAGGCGCTGGTGCCGTTGGCGAAGGCCAGGGCGGACCGCGCGTCCCAGTGGACCGGGTCGGCTCCCAGCGCGCGCAGCACCTGGTCCGCGGGCTCCTGCCGCCAGGTGCCGTCCGGTTCGCGCCGCCAGGCGCTGCCGTTCCCGGCCGCGGCCTGTGCCGCGTGTGCCAGGGGAACGAGGTCGCCGCTGGCGCTGAGGCTGCCGTCCTGGGGCACGACCGGGGTGAAGCCCTGGTTCCACTGGGTGGCGAGGGCGTCCCAGACGCCGACGGCCACGGCGGACCGGCCCAGGGACATGCCGCGCAGCCTGAGCCAGACCATGGTCCGGGTGACCTGGGGCGACAGGGCCGTGCCCTGGCCGGTGGTGAGGTGGTCGAGGAGGCCGGTGCCCTGGACGTGCGGGTCGTGGTCGGCGTCGTAGGCCACCAGCGGGCCGAAGCCCTTGGTCAGGCCGTAGACCGGGCGCCGGGCGGCGATCTCGGTGAGGGAGTCGCGGCTCGCCGCGAGGCGGGTGCGGTCCTCGGGGCCGAGGGCGAGCACTTGGTCCGGTCCCGAGGCCCGCAGGAAGTCCTGAACCGCGTCGGGGCCTGACGTGGTGAGGGCTTCGGTGAGGGGGGTGAGGGGCGGCAGGGTGGGCGATGTCGTCATGCCACTCTCGTCGTCGTCGTGGGAACCGTCGTGGGAGGGCCGGTGAGCCGGTTCAGCAGGGGCTTCCCGGTCGCGGAGCGGGCGATCCGGTCGAGGTGGCGGACGGCTCCGGGAAGCGGGCAGCCAGGTAGCGCGGCCGTGATCGCGCTACGGACGGCCTGCGCGTCGACACCGCTGGGGCCGTTGGCGTGGAACAGGTCGTAACGCTCGCCGCGCACGGGGTCGTCGGCGGCGGCGCAGACCACCTCGGTGCCGGGGAAGGCGGCGGCGACCGCGTCCTCCACGACGCCGAGGTCGCAGCGGACTCCATTGACCTTGATCATCCGGGAGGACCGTCCTCGCCAGAGGAAGGAGCGGGCCGCCACCGGGGTCACCGTGTCGTCCATGGTCCACGACGTAAGGGGGCGGTCGGAGGCGTCATGCCGGGCGAGCCGGGGGCCCCGCACGGTGAGCCGGTCGTCGTCGCCCACGTGGACGTCGACGTCGTCCAGGAGTCGCCAGGGCTTTTCCGCTCCGGGGTCGACGGCCAGGGGACGCATGGCGACCGCGCCGGTCTCGGTGGAGCCGAAGACCTCCACGGCCGTGAACGGCGTGCCCTGCCGGTCCCGTACCAGGTTGCGGGCGGCGGCGGTGACGGGTCCGGTGCCGTGGAGAGCGACCGCTCCCGGGTGGTCGGCTGTGGACGGCACCAGGGAGCGCAGGACCAGCCAGCTGGACGGCAGACAGACGAAGAGGGTGCGCAGCCCGGGGCGCGGGGCCGGCACGCTCGTGGGGTCGTCCCAGGCCCGCACGACGGGCACGTCCAGGAGTTCGGGCAGGACGGCGCCGAAGAGCCTTCCGAAGAGGTGGCGGGGCGGGGCGAAGCAGACGATCTGCTCGACGGTGCCCAGCGCGGTCCGGGCCACCAGTAGTGCCTCGTCGCGCAGTTGGTCGGGGGTGCGCCACCAGCGGACCGGGTCGCCGCTGTGGCCGGAGGTCTCGAAGGGGACCTCGGCCACCGGGCGATCGGTGGTGGCGGGAGCGGAGACCGGTGTCACGAGGTGGCTTCCAGGGCCGTACGGTCCTCGATCAGGTCGCGCACGAAGGCGGCGATGCGTCCCACGGTGGCGAAAGTGTGCCGGACATCGTGGGCGACGAAGTCGACCTCCACACCGAAGGCCGCCTCGACGCGCGAGACGCACTCCAGAGCGGTGAGGCTGTCGTAGCGGTCGCCGAGGGCCCGGGCCAGATCGGCGTCGTCCGCGACGGCCGCGAGGGCGTCCCCGAGAAGAGGGCTGAGTGCGGCCCGTACCTGCGTGGTGAGTTCGTCGAGGGCGGGGACGGTCGTGGTCATGAGTGATTCCTTCACGGGCTCGTGGCAAGTCGGAGGTGACCCCCGTCGACCAGGTGGACGAGCGCGGGATCGGTGGGGCGGAACTCGATGTAGAGGAAAGGGGTCCGCTCGGTCATGCCGAGCGCCGCCGCGATCTCCTGCGCCAGGTCGGAGCGGAAGGTCTCGTCGCGGTCGGGGCCCACGCACACGGTCACGCGTGCGTGGTGCAGGCCGTCCCCGGCGGAGGGCAGCGCATCGGCGGGCATCCCACCGGTGAAGAGGGAGTTGGGTTCGGCGGTGGTGAAGTGCACGACGACGTGACCGGCGGGCACACCACGGGCGGTCAGGTGCCGGGTGAGCCGGATGGCCACGGCCCGTCGCGCGGGCACCGTCAGGTCGGAGGTGAGGATCTCGATGGTGGGCATGGGTGCCTTTGGTGGGCCTCGGGGAGGTGGACCGGCGGGGGCGGGGGGGCCGGGGTCAGGACAGGACCAGGTCGGGCAGGGAACCCGTCGGCCCCTGCTCGACCCGGCGCCGCAGCAGCGCACCCAGGCAGGCAGCCAAGGGACCGCCCGTGGCGGGGGCCAGCGGGGTCCAGGCGGTGCCGTTCGTGGTGTGCACGCGGTCGACGAAGCGGCGCAGGTGCTCGGGGTCGATGGCGATGCCGAACAGGTCCGCGGTAGCCACCGCTTCGTATGTGGACAGCAGGTCGGGCATGCGCGAACCGGTGTCGGCCCAGCCACCGCCGCGCACCCGGTGGGCGTCCAGGACGTCGCGGACAGGGGCGTCGTCCAGGTGCCCGAGTGCGTGGCGGACCCGCAGGACGCGCAGGCGCGCGCGTGCGCCTTCTGCCGGGCTCCGGGTGGTGAAGGTTTCCAGGGCGCCGTCGTCCAGGACGACGCTCACGTCCGCGTCGAGCAGACGGACGACGGCGACGGCGGCCGCCGTCGACAGGGAGTCCGAACCCCTGCCCTCCCAGAATCCGAACCCGCCGTCGGGGTTCTGCAGGGAGCGGAGCCAGTCGAGGACGCCGGCGCGCTGCTCGGCGTGGCGCTCGGGATCGGCGAAGGCCCCGGCGGTGAGGCCCCACAGAGTGCAGCGGATCTCGCTGCCGCGCCCGGGCATGTACATCAGGCCCGCCTCGTTGGGCAGCCGGCATCCTTCGAGCCAGGCCCGGTGGGCGGGTACGGCGGGATCCTCCGGGCGCGTGAGGACGGCGGCGGCGGTGGTCAACGCGTCTGCGGCGAGCGCCGGTTCGCGGTAGGTGTAGCCGCCGTCGGTGCAGGCGAGTTCCGCGATGCGGCGGACCACGTCGTCGGCGATGTCGCTGACCTCGGCGCCGACACCGACGAGCGCCCCGACGGCGCAGAAGGAGGCCCATACGTCCTCGACCGGGTAACCCTCCCACCGCACGAACGCACGCCCGGGACCGCGCAGGGCACGTACCCACGGCTCGATGTCGTACGTGGGCATCGCGTCGAGGATGCGGAGGGCGGCGACCGACCGGTAGGTGGCCCACATGCACGGCGTCCCGGCGTCAGGCGAGAACCGGAACCCTCCCTCGGGGGCCTGCTGGGCCTGGAGCCAGGCGACCAGGCGCGGTACGTCCCAAGGAGGGCGTACGGACTCCTGGGCATTCAGGGCGGCCCAGGCGGCGGCGCCGTAGTGGCAGGCACGCACGTCGGCAGTGGTGTGGCCCGGACTCCAGGAAAGCCCGCCGTCCTCGGTCTGGAGGCCGCGGAGCCAGGCCAGCAGGCGTTCGCGGTCAGGGACGGTGGAACGGGCCGGGCCCAGGGTGGTGCGGGTGGAGAAGTGGGTGGCCCAGACCTCGGCGTCCTGGCCGGGCGTCATGGCGTACGCGTCGCCGGTCCAGGTGGTGGCGAGCCATGCGGCGGTCGTCTCCGGCTCCGGGACGGGGCGGCCGAGGTCGGTGAGCGCCTGGGTGCAGTAGAACGTTGCCCACGCGTCGGAGGGCATGCCGACGGACCAGGCGTAGCCGCCGTCGGCGTTGCGGCGACCGGCCAGGTAGCGGGCGGTGGCGTCGGGGGCGGTGGCGTCGGCGGCACGGCCGAGCCAGGCGAGCGTGCGTATCGCGGCGTACGTGCACCACAGGTCGGGTTCGCCCAGGACCGCGCCGCCGGGAGGGGAGGGCACGGCGGAGATCGTGGTGAGGCCGGCCTGAGGAGACACGGTGGGGGCGGTCATCGGGCGCTCTCCACGATGCGTACGTTGGTGCGCTTCCAACTCTTCTGTGAGCCGCCGCTCTTGGTGGTGGAGGGCAGCGCGTTGAGAAAGGCGACACGGTCCCAGGCGAGGCCCAACCGGTCCTGACAGGCTTGGCGAACGGTGTCGGCTGCGGCGGCTTCGCCGGTGCGGTCGGCGCCGGGCGCTCGCTCCAGGAGGAGCCGGGCCTGCGTGCCCGCCTCATCGATCTCGACCAGGTAGCCGGTGGCCGGCGTCAGCCCGTAGACGATCTCCTCCACGTCGTGGATCGCCAGGTCGACGCCCCGCACGCGCAGGCCGTCGCTGGACCGGCCGCGGACGACGATGGTGCTGCCGGGGGTGGAGCAGTCGCACCGGTCGCTGCTGATCTCCACCTCGTCGCCGGTGTCGAGGCGCAGCAGCGGGCGGGCGTGGAGGTTGAGGGGGGTGACGACCAGCCGCCCCGAGCCGTCGGCCGGCAGGGGTGTGGTGCGCTCCCCGTCGGTCAGCTCGAAGTAGTGGGCGTGGGTGAGCAGGTGGAGGTTCCCGGCCGGGCAGGTCGCGGCGAGTGTGCCGGTCTCGGTACTGCCGTAGCTCACGTCGTATGCGGTGGCGTCCCACCAGGCGCCGAGCCGAGTACGCAGGGCGGGGGTGCTGACCTCTCCGAGGAGCATCAACTTGTGGACGTGGTCGGAGAGTTCGGGCAAGGTACCGCGCTGGGTGAGCAGCCGGGTGAGTTGCATCAGCACGCCGGGGGCGGCGAAGACGGCGGTGGGCCGCAGAGTTGACCAGAGGTTCGTCAGACGGTCCCAGTCGGAGATGCCGGTGGCGAACGGGTACATCCGTGTGTGCGGGAGCCCCAGGTACTCGCAGACGCCGACGATGAGGTCGGCGACCGGCACGATGTCGGAGGGCAGCAGGATCGCGACCCGGTCCTCGGCGCTCAGGACGGAGCGCCACGCCTCAGCGACCGAGACCGTGTTCCAGACGATGTCCTCCAGATGGCGCGGGGTCGGGGTGACCCGGCCGGAGGTACCCGTCGTCTCGTAGTACTTGGCCGCCTCGGCCAGCTCCCCCACCGCGAAGCCCCAGGGGTCCTGCTTGAGGCGGTCCTTGGGAGTGATCGGGAGCCGCTCGAAGCTCTCCCAGGAGAACGCGCCGATGTCCCGGAACGCCTGGGACTTGGCGGCTCGCTCCCACACCGCGGCCACCTTCTGGAGGTGGAAGTCTCCGGTGGGCGGGTGCCGTCGGGCCCGTAGGGCTTCCTCCTGCGCCTGCCGCAGCAGCCTCAGTCCCGCTTCATCACGGATCAACATGCGTTTTCCCAACTCGCTTCGACAGGTGGCAATTCCTCGACGCGCTTCGAAGAATTCAGTCACAGCCCCCGTCGCACGTCCAATAACCATCTCGAATCAACGCGCGATAAGCACGGCTGATCACGTGAGTGGGAAATCCGCTTGGACAGTGGGTGTCGCCGCCGTACCTACTTGTTGACATGACGAAGACGCACACGGAGCTCTCGGTTCCCGCTCTGCTGGAACGTATGGCGGAGATTCCGTCCCTCAGTGACCGGTACGACGACGCACGGGCCCTGCCCGAACCGCAGTTGCGGGACTTGCCGATCCTCACGAAGGACGACTTTCGGGGTGCTCTTCCCGACGTCCTGCGCGTGGCCCGGTCGCGGCAGCACGGTTCGATCGTCCTGGGCAGCGGCGGCACCACCTCGACCCCGAAGTTGAGTTTCATCGCCAGCGGCCAGCTGATCGAGGCGATCGCCGCCGAGTGGAGTCCGCTGGACCACAGGGACGTCCTGGTGAACTACGACACCCCCGGCCGGCTGTCCTCGTCGCACAACTTCTTCAACGCGGTGGCGCACCAGGCCGGCGCGGTGACGATTCCGTTGGGTGCGGTGGACGAGGCGCAGCTCGGCGAGTGGCTGGACTTCGTGGGCCTGCTCGACGCGACCGCCCTGAACGCGACGCAGAGCCAGATCGGAAACCTGCTGGAGTTCTACGAGCGCACGAACCGCAAGCCCCCGGCCTTCAAGAAACTGCTGTGGACGGGCGAACCCTTCGGCGACCGCGCTCTGGAGACCGTTCGCCGTGTCCTTCCGAACGCGGAACTGCACGGGGTGTACGGGTCGACGGAGACCTGGGTGATCGGGCACAACGGTCCGGGCTGCGCCATGGACACGTTTCACCTGATGCCGTACCAGCACGTCGAGTTGGAGGACGGGGCGATCCTCGTCACCAACCTGCATCCCGAGTGCGTCAACCCGGTGGTGCGCTACCGGCTCGGCGACCTCGGCGAGTTCACCCGTTGCGCCTGCGGCCGGGAGGATGCCGCACTACGCGTGATGGGCCGCGACGATCCACAGATGAAGTTCCTGAGCATTTTGGTCACCCCGCAGGAGATCGTCGAGGCGACCCGGCTGCACCCGGCGGTCAGCGACGTGCAGATCGCGCTGTTCGACCACGGCTCTCCCGCGGAGCGGATGGAGCTGCGGATCAAGACCGCCCGGGGCGTCGATCCGGCCGAGGTCGAGCGTGCGGTGCACCGCACGGTCCTCACCCAGGTGTACCGGCTGGGCTACGAGGTGGAGACCGAGGCGCCGAACGCGTTCGCGGTGCGTGCGGTCGACCGCTTCACCGTCAACGACCGGTCGAACAAGACACCGTTGGTCGTCAAGGACAGCCCGCTGGCCTGATCCCGCCGGGGCGCCGCCCGGCTCACCCCGCTCACCTGGCCCACCCGGCTCACCCGGCTCACCCGGCTCACCCGGCTCACCCCGCGCCGAGGACACCCATCCCGTGTCCGACCGGCCCGATTTCGAGAAGAGAGTTCCCATGGCTCAGCGCATTACCCGTACCGCTGTTCCCCGCCGTTATCTCATGTGCCGACCCACGCATTTCGAGGTGACGTATTCCATCAATCCGTGGATGGACCCCGAGAAGCCGGTCGACCGCGAACTCGCCATCCTCCAGTGGGAGCGTCTCCGTGAGACCTATCTGGAACTCGGGCACACGGTCGAATTGATCGAGCCGGCACCCGGTCTGCCGGACATGGTGTTCGCCGCGAACGGCGCCACCGTCGTGGACGGACGCGTTCTCGGCGCCAAGTTCCGCAACGAGCAGCGCGTCGCCGAGGGGCCCGCCTACTCCCGGTGGTTCCGGGAGAACGGGTTCCCGGAGGTACGGGATCCGGAATTCGTCAACGAAGGCGAGGGCGACTATCTCGTCACCAAGAGCTGGGTGCTGGCCGGCTGCGGCTTCCGGACCGACCCGGCGTCGCACCAGGAGGCCCAGGACTTCTTCGGCCGACCCGTGATCGGTCTGCGTCTGGTCGACCCGCGCTTCTACCACCTGGACACCGCGCTCGCGGTCCTGGGCGACGACGAGATCATGTACTGCCCGGAGTCGTTCTCGCCGGGCAGCCGGGCGGTGCTGCGCCGGCTGTTCCCGGACGCCGTCCTCGTCTCGGCCGAGGATGCCGGCGCGTTCGGCCTCAACGCCGTATCGGACGGGTACAACGTCATCCTGCCGCAGGCGGCGAGGGGGCTGGCGGAGCAGCTCGCCGCGCGCGGTTACAACCCGATCGGAATCGACCTCTCGGAACTCCTCAAGGCCGGGGGCAGCGCCAAGTGCTGCACCCTGGAGCTCCGCATGGCCGGATCGACCGCCCCGGAGCGTGCGGCGACGCCGACGCGCACGGCCTGCGTGGTGTGACGTCGGGCGCGCCCACCGTGCCGCTGGTCCGTGGCGGAGGCGACGAACGACAGGAAGGCCCGCAGCGCGGACTTCGTGTTGTCCTTGCGCCACACGAGGGCCAGCGGCACGGTGGGCGCACCCTCCAACGGGCGCAGCACCACACCGGGTACGTCGAGCAGGGTGACTGCGTCCCGGGTGACCAGGGTCATTCCGTGTCCCTGTGCGACCGCCATGAGCATGTGGGCCTCGTCAGGCTCCTCGCGGACGATGTGCGGGGTCCGGCCCGCGGGATAGACGGCCTGGATGATCGACTCCCACAACCCGCCGGACTCGCGGGGGAAGTAGACCAGGGGGTAGGCGGCGATGTCCTCGAACCTGACCGTGGGCCGCCCGGCCCACGGGTGGTCGGCGGGGAGGGCTACGAGGATCTCCTCGCGCCCCACGCCGAGGAGATCCAGGTCCTGGCTCAGCTCCACCGGCGGCCGCACGAAGCCCACGTCCACACGGCGGGCACGCACACGTTCCAAGTTGAACGAGCTGTAGCCGGCCGAAGTCCGCAGGGTGACGTGCGGACGGACCGAGCGGAACGCCACGGTCAGTTCGTGGGCCTGGCCCAGGCCGGCGGACGCCGTGTGGGCGAGGGTCAAGGTCGCGTGGTGCCGGTCCGCCATGTCGTTCGCGAAGCCGTTGACCTCCTCGGCGTGCGCAACCAGGCGCTTCGCCTTGGGCAGAAGCTCCTCGCCGATCGCGGTCAGGGAGACGGTCTGGCGCGACCGGTGGAAGAGGGGGGCGCCGATCTCGCGTTCCATCACCTTGATCGCCTGGGAGAGGCCGGGCTGCGAGATGTGAAGTCTCTTCGCCGCTCTGCCGAAGTGCAGTTCATCGGCCACAGCGATGAAGTACGTGAATCCTCGAATGTCCACGGGTCCAACCTCCATGCGCCTCGCGGCGCCCGTAGCGATGAGGAGGGGCCGTCCCGTCCGCACGCCGATCGGCCGGGCCTGCCGCGACTGGCGGACGGCGGCTGGCGCACCGAGAAATCCCAAGCGCCCCCCTGGCGCGGGTGGTCCGCACCCTTGCGAACCGTCCCGAACTCCCTCGCCCCCAAGGTCTCCAACTGGTTTCGGCCTGAAAAGTAGGCCAGCGAGTCAAGTTCTGTCAAGCATTGACTTTCTTCGTCAAGAGTCCTTAGTTTCGACACTCGTCCCGCGCCACCCAAGACCACCCGGACCGTCCGGACCAACCCGCGGGACGACTTCCGGACACACCAGCCCCACCGAGAGAGAAGAACTTCCATGCGCCTCGTCCACGGCTTCGCCTCCCTCGCCACACTCACGGCGGCAATGCTGTGCACCGTCCCGCCGGCTCATGCGGGAGAGCTCACCAGTCGTTCGACGGCGACCGCCACCCCCCAAGAGATCGAGTGGCCCGCCCCCAACCCTGCGGCCTCCGACGAGATCGAGTGGCCGGCCCCGACTACTTGAGGAGTCTTCCCGCTCGGCTCGCTCAGGGGCCGGGAGCTCGTGCCGTCACGGCGCCGCCCCCGGTTTCTTGACAGCCCAGGTGAAGAATTGAATAATCCGTCGACAACTCGAGGCGGGCAACTCGAGAACGGGGCTGTCCGTAAGGAATGAAGATGCTTGAGCAGCCGGCATTCGGTCGTCGTCTTCGTCAGCTCCGACAGCAGCGAGGGCTCACCCAGGCCAGCCTCACCGGCCCCCGCATGTCGGCTGCTTACGTGTCCAGGTTGGAGGCGGGGTCCCGGCCACCCACAGCGCAGAGCGTGGAACTACTCGCCGCCAAGCTCAACGTGCCTGCCAGCGTGTTCAACGAGACCGAGGTCACCGCACTCTCGGACACTCTCGCCACCACGGCGGCACTATGGGAATCGGCCACCAAGGGCGAACTCCGACACCAGCTTGAGCAGGCGCTGGAGAAGGACACCGACGCCGACCCCACCTTGCAGTTGCAGGCGTACGCCCAACTCGCCAAACTCCAGGGCGAGGAGGGCCACAGCCTGGAGGAGTACGACACCCTTCAACACCTCATGCGGGTGAGCGAGGAGCTCGGCCACCCTGTGCTTCTCCTCAACGCCCACCTGCGCCTCGCGCGATGTCAAAGAGCCCTCGGCCACGTCGACGATGCGCGCGCCACCGCGCGGGCAGGGCTGCACCTCGTGCAGCAGGCCGGTCTCGGTACCGACGACGCCATCCGCCTCAAGATCCTGCTCGTCTCCACCGCGGCCGAACTGGGTGACCTCGCCGATGCGAAGCGCCTCAGCGCCGAGATCTGCGCCCCCCTCGAGAACCGTAGGGGCTCCCTCACCGCAGAGGCATGGTGGACCGCGGCCACCGTCACGACCCGCATTGGCGACCACAACCGCGCCCGTCTGCTTCTGGACAAGGCACTCGCGGCGGTCAGCAGCCGCGAGGACCTCTCCTTGTGGGTGCGCCTCCGCCTGGCAGCCGCCGCCCTCACGCTGCAGGCCGCTCCCCCGCGCCTCGACGCCGTCGAGCACTACCTCGCTGAGGTCAAACCGGCCTTGGACCTGGTGGGCACTGCGCCGAACCAGCAGGAGCACACGTTTCTGACAGCTCAACTCAGTTATGCCCGGGGTGACTTCGCTGCGGCCCGTGCCCTCTGCGACGGCATCGAGCAGGACGCGCTCCTGCTCAGCTACCGCGACCGGATCCGCTTCCAGATGCTGCGGGCGCAGATCCGGATAGCGGAAGGGGACACCACGGCGATCACGGACCTCACCGCGCTCGCGGAGCGGGCCCAGGACACGGGAATGATCGACTTGGCCACGGAGGTATGGAGAACGGCGGCGCAGGCACACACGGGGCGAAAGGCTCACGAGGGGCCTGGAACGGGCCCCGAACCGGAGGAACGCTCCAGCGCTCCTAGCCCGTGGAAGGGGGCCGAGGCTCCACCGGATGACTCCCGTACGGGCCCCGAGCCACGGCGAAGCGAGCCGGGAGAACAAGGCTCGGACCTGCGCCTCCTCGACCTTCAGCACCCCGTGTCCGAGAGCCCCGGGGCGACCGCTGCCGGAACCGGCATGCCCAGCGTGACCTGACCGCTCAGCTTCGTCGTACATGTCTGGCCTCGGTGGTTTCACCGGTCCTGAGCCACCACCCCTAGACCCTGGAAACGAACGAAGCCACTCCAGGAGGCCACGAGGTTGGATGACTCGATGGGGCGACGAGAGCGCGTGAAGAAGAGACCGCCTCCCTTCGGCGTGCCGAGGAGCGTCGTCCTGCTGGCGATGCCTCTGCTCAGGCAGCGGCATCACGGGATGTCCAGAAAAGTCGGAGGCGTCGCTGCCCGCGCGTGGCATACCATCGGCCCGCCCCGACCCGTCGAGTAGCACCAAGGACTTTGTGAATCACTCCGATCTCCGCGCCAAGGCACCTTCGCTCGCGGCCGGCATGGCCGCCGCCGACCACAGCCCGGACATCCAGCTGTCCCAGACTCACCACCGCGCCGCGCTCGTGGCGAGCTGGCACATCGCACCAGGCGCAACTGTCCTCGAACTGGGCTGTGGCCAGGGCGACATGACCGCCGTGCTTGCGGAGGCGGTTGGGCCCGAAGGGCGCGTGGTGGCCATTGACGTGGCCGAAACCTCCTACGGGGCGCCGGTCACGCTCGGAGAATCGGCGGCCCGGCTCGCGGCGGGCCCCCTCGGGCCGCGCATCGACTTCCGCTTCGGCACCGATGTCCTCGACCCATCAGTCGACTTCCCCGAGGGCACCTTCGACCACGTGGTGCTCGCACATTGCTCCTGGTACTTCGCTTCGCTCGGACAACTGCGAGACACATTGGCCCGGGTGCGGGCGTGGGCGCGGCGGCTGTGGTTCACCGAGTGGGACTTGACACCTGCCTCTGACGACCAACTGGCGCACCTGCTCGCCGTACTGATCCAGGGGCAGACCGAGGCCGCGGGATCGCATGGCCAGGGCAACGTCCGCACACCTTTCTCGCGCGAGTGCCTGCTGCGGCTCCTGCCTGAAACCGGCTGGACGGCCGACGGCGACACATCGGTCGATACCGAAGAGCTTCAGGACGGCGACTGGGAAGTCGCCGCTTGCCTCGACCTGGTCGGCACGGAGGAGCGTTTGGCAGCGCTGCCCGAGCCGGTGCGGCAGCTGCTCCTGAGCCAGGCCGACGTTCTCCGGGCCATCGCCAAGCCCCGCGGTAACCGCGCGCTCGCCGCGTATGCAGTCACCGCGCGCTGACGTACGACCTCAACGGCCGGTCCGGTCACCATGCGGAGACGAGCAGCCTCCAGACGATGGCGGAGCTGAACTCGCCGTTGTGGTGGCTGCGAAGCCATGAGCTGCGAGCAGCGAGCAGCGATGGAAATCGGCCAACTGTGGCCGAAGAATCGGACGCGTACACGTTGACACACGTGCGGATACGAGGATCTACCGCCCGTGTGCGGATAGTGTGTTCATGGGCCGAACGGATCTCCGTATGACCCAACTTGGCCACCCTGATGGTAGGTCGTGATCCCAACTCTCGTACCCGGCCTCCTGAAAGTGGCGCTGATGAACATGTCGCCCGGCGGTAGACAGCTGCGAATCCGGGTCGCTCTGACAGCCTTTGTCGGCGCGGTCACCCTCATACCGGGCCCGAGTTATGCGGCGCCGAACGATCCCGAACCGGCCGACGGCGGGCCCCTGGAACAGATCCACAACCAGCTTGACGGCCTCTACCGCGAGGCGGAGGTGGCGACCGAGGCGTACGACGCCGCCAACGAGAAGGCGACCGAGCAGTCCAAGCGGCTGACGTCCCTCCAAAGCGACCTCGCCCACACCCAAGGCCGGGCGGACGCCCTGCACGACCTCGCGGGGGCGGCAGCCCGAGCCCAGTACCGCGGGGACTACTTCAGCTCCACAGGCTTCCGGTTGATACTCAGCGACCATCCCGAAAACGCGCTCCCCGACGCCGCGCAGGCGGACCGGACCCGCGACACTCTCGAGAACATCTATGAGAACCAGAAGACTGCCCGCACGGAGCTCGACCGGCAGACCGAGGCCGCGACGAAGAACCTGCGTGACCTCAAGAAAACCCTCGCGGACAAGGCCGGCACGAAGGCAAGGATCCAGAACAGGATCGCCGACGCCGAGCGGATCGAGGCAGGCCTGAAGGCCGAACAGGTCAACGGGCTGGCGCAGTTGGAGAAGCAGAAGGCGGACGAGGCCAAGGGCAAGTGGCCCGGTTCCGGTTCGAACGGCGGACCACCGGCGGACAAGGGCGGAACGGGAAACGGGCCTTCGGGCGGCGGGCCGGCCGTGAGCGGCAGGGCCGGACAGGCCGTCTCCTTCGCCATGGCTCAGATCGGCAAACCGTACGGGTGGGGCGACGTAGGTCCCTCGTCGTACGACTGCTCGGGGCTGACCTCCGTGGCATGGGCCCATGCCGGACGTCCTATACCCCGTACCTCGCAGGCTCAGTGGCAGGGGCTGCGCCACGTCAGTCTCTCGTCCGCCCAACCCGGCGATCTGATCATCTACTTCAACGATGCCACGCACGTGGGCATGTACATCGGAGGCGGACAGATCGTCCACGCTCCGCGGCCCGGCCGTACGATCACCACCGCACCGGCCGCATCCATGCCGATCCTCGGCGTGGTCCGACCCGGAGGCTGAGCGGATATGTCCCACTTGCCCGCACCCCGTGACGACGGGAATCTGCCCGCGCTCAGCGCGCAGCCGTTGATCCGCCTGGACGCGTACGTCGCCGAGGACGGATCGACAGTGGTCAACGGTCATCTGCTGACCATGGGCGGCACCAGGCCACCCAATGAGGCGATCCTCGATGCCGTGGCGATGTTCGCCCGCACCCTGGGGGCTCCAGTGGCGGCAACGGTCGTAGACCGCACCGCGCAGCAGGTGGCGCGGCTTCGGGTGCACCCGGACGGCTCCAGCTACACGATCGCCGACGAGGAGGACCTGCCGCCCGGCCGTGAGCGAACAGAGGCGGAGGAGCAGGCGTTCCCGCCGCTCGCCCGGGTCGAGCGGATCATCCAGCACGCGCAGCGGGAGGAGTTGCACGCGGCATTCGTCCTGGCCAGTGCTCTGCGCGAGCATCTGACGCTCCGCCGGGGCGTGGAGGACGATCTCTCGCTGGAGGCGCGGGCGATCGAGGCCTACATGGCGTTCCTGCGCGGCGACTACACGGTCTCCACCGTGCTCGCGCTCACCGTCGCGCGCATCCGGTGCCGCACCGACCTCAACCGGGCCGCACCCGAGGTGGCTCGCGCCACCGCTGCTTGGCAACGACTCGAGGACGCGAGCCAAGTGGCGGCCCGCGGGCAGGAACTGCTGTACATGTGGGACCGGTTGTCCGCTGCGGGCCTGGTACAGCATCAAGCCCACCAGACCATGGCGTTGGCGGTCCGAACCCGGCTCGAACGGGGCAGCCAGTACGTGGAAGCCCCGGCGGAACGTCCGGCTGCGGCTCTCACCGCGGCCCAGGGTCCCGCCGCCCCCGAGGACACGCCACTCAAACGCAGCCGAAGGGGCCTACGGCGCTTCACCAGATGGACGGGCCGGGCACCCGGCTGAGGCGAACCCCGTCGGGGCAACGCGGCCCCTGCCCGAGCCGGATTTTTCCGAGAGCGGGTCAGAGTTGTCCAAGTCAGCCGGATAGCGGGTCCCGCCGCCGGGCGGAGCGCCTTGGAGGCATGAACACGAGGTACGCCCAGCGGTGGGCCAGTGTGGTTGGTGCGACCCATGCGGCCACTGTGGGTGGTGCGGCCCGTGCGGGCGCTCTGGCCGCGCAGTTAGGACGGCGGGTGTTCGTCAGGGTGACGTGGTGGGGTGTGGGGTGTCCTCTGGTTCGTCATGCGCACTGGTGGGGGCGGATTCGGTGTGTGAGAGTGCGCCGAGGAGCCGCAGTTTCTCGTCGCTGTCGCTGTTCTTGTCGGGGTAGTAGATGACGAGGATGACGTCATCGATGGGGAGTTTGTCCCGGTGGAGGCGTAGGTCACCGACCACGGGGTGATGGACCGTGGTGGTGCCTCCGTCGAGAGCACGGACGTCGTGACGGGCCCACAGGGTACGGAATCGCTGACTGGACAGTGCGAGTTCTCCGACGAGTTCGACGAACCGGGGGTTGTCGGTGTCGTCCCCGATGGTGGTGCGCAGGGCGGCGACGAAGTCGGCTGTGGCCTTGGGCCAGTCCTGGTGGAAGGCTTGTTCTTCCGGGTCGAGGAGGAGGGAGCGCAGCCGGTTCAGGCCGGGCCGCAGCCGGGGTGAGAGCGCGACGGCCATGGGGTTGGAGGCCAGGACATCGAATGCGCGCCCTTCGACGAAGGCGGGGATCTCAAGGTGGGCGAGCAGTTCGCGCACCCTCGGTGGTACGTGCTCGGGGCGCTTGCGGCGCGGCGCTTTGGGGCGCGCTGCCGTGAGGCCGAGCAGATACGTCCGCTCGATGTCGTCGAGGTGCAGGACGCGTGCGAGTGAGGTGAGGACCTGGGGTGAGGGGTTCTTGTCACGGCCTCGTTCCAGGCGCAGGTAGTAGTCGGGGCTGATTCCGGCAAGCAGGGCGACTTCCTCACGGCGCAGGCCGGGTACGCGGCGGTTGCCGCCGGGCGGGAGCCCTGCCTGCGCCGGGGAGACCAGCTCACGCCGGGCACGGAGGTAGCTGCCGAGCCGGTTGCCGGCTTCCTCATCCTTCATACCGACACCGTAATGCGGTACGCGTGTCGCAGAGGGGGCTCTGTCAGGACCAGGGATGACGGGGGCCCTGCCCGGCCCGGCCCAGGACGTCAAGACTGCGGTGACGCTGCTTCGCACGAGGCAGCGGCCTCACTTGTTGCGCCGCGCACCTGAGGGCGGGCGGCGTCCTGGACTGAAGGGAAGATCTCATGGATCTCTCCAATCGCACGGTTCTCATCGTCGGCGGAACCTCGGGTATCGGGCGAGAGCTGGCCCGGCGGTTCGCCGCGGCGGGCAGCACGGTGACCGTTGGCGGTCGCAGCCCACAGGCACTTTCGGAACTCGCTGAGGAAGGGTTCGGCACGGTCGGCATCGACGTCACCGACAGCGTCTCCGTCGCAGCAGGCCGGGACGCCGTGCTCGCCCGGTACCCCGAGCTGGACACCGTAGTGACCATGTCGGGCGTCATGTTCCTGGAGGACCTGCGCGACCCCGCGCACTTCGAGACGGCAGCAACGACGATCGACACCAACCTGCTCGGCACCATCCGAGTCATCGACGCCTTCACCCCCCACCTGGTCCAACGGGGTGCCGGCACCTTCATCACCGTCACCTCCGGCATCGCCTTCCTGCCGTTCCCGCCCATGCCCAGCTACGCAGCCTCGAAGGCCGCGGTGCACGCCTACTCCGAGGCACTGCGCGCACAACTCGACGGCACCGGCGTCGGCGTCATCGAACTCGTCCCTCCCGCCGTCGCCACAGCGGGCCAGGAAAAGGTGAACCCGCACGCGCTCGCCCTCGACGACTTTGCCACCGAGGTCATGCACCTGCTCACAGAGGACCCAACCCCACACGAGATCCTCGTCGAGGGCGTCCTGATGCACCGCTGGGCCGAGCGCGACGGCACCTACGCCGACCTCGTCGCACAGCGCTCCAAGGCCCTGGCCATGCTCCCCAGCCGCCAAGGCTGACCCCAGTCCTGCCCGATCGACGCCGCGATGCGCTCGACTGTGCGGGTGGCGGGGCGGCGGGGCGGCCAGGTGGCCAGGTGGCCGGGTGGCCGGGCGGCTTCGTCCAGCGTCACGCAGCGACATCCGCTGAGACGAAGGGTTCAGCTAGAGACGGTTGAGGGCGCGGGTCCCTGCGATGTGCCCTTACGGGTTTGACGAGGGGCTCTGGTGCAAGGAGGGGCGCAAGCGACTTCCCGGATAAGAATTTCATAAACAAGCATGTCGGAGGTGTGTCGGCGGGATCGGACGGGGCATTCGATGGCTCGGAGGTTGATAACTATGGTTCCCCTGCTTCTCGTTCTTCTGCTGGCTCTGATCCTCTTCGGCGCGGGCTTCGCCCTGAAGGCCCTGTGGTGGATCGCGATCATCGTTCTCGTCGTCTGGCTGGTCGGGTTCATCGCCCGCCCCAAGGGAGGTAGCGGCCGCTGGTACCGCTGGTAAGCCGGCACAGCCGCACCATCAGCAAACAGGTGGGTGCCCCGCGCTACGGTGCGGGGCACCCACCTGTTTGCACGACGACCAGGTCGCCGGTTCGGATCAGTCCCGCCCTTGATCAGACACCCCCGGGTTCGGACGGTCCCGGAGCCAACCCGGAGCCCGGCTCCTGATGATCGCGGCGACGCAGCCCCACCCGCACCGCGCCGAACACCGCCTTGCCGAGCACTGCCAGCACGATCAGATCGACGATCATCTGCACGCTGGTCAGCGCCCGGGCCGCCTCGCTGGTCGGCACGATGTCGCCGAAACCGACGGTCACGAACACCGAGATCGTGAAATACAGCGCAGCGGTCCGGGTCAGCGGCTCCGAGAACGATCCCGGGACGTCATGGGCGAGCAGGAAGTACGCGGCGGAGAACATCACCAGGAAGAGCGGCACGGCTACGGCCAGCGCCCCCATGGCGCGCAGCCACGGGTAGCGTGCACGGCTGATCGAGGCGAGTTGCCACACAAGCAGCCACCCGAACACGGCCAGCGCCCCCACGAGTACCGCCACCGTCCCCACACCGACGCCCCAGTCGAGGGGCGCCACGTAATACAGAACCGTCACCAGGACGACCGACGCGAGGGCACGCAGCACGTGGACTGTGCGGGTCAGGCGACTGACTCCTGAGACTGCACGGTCCATGAGGCGCTCCCGGGTACGCGATACGTGAAGAAGGTGTTACGCACCAGGAGAGTCACCCCGCGCCGATCCCGCCACCGGACGCCCAAGGCTGCGATGAGGCTGTTGCCGTATCCCCCGGCCCGGTGCCGGCCCGGCATCGACACTGTCCGGCCGAAGAGCCGACCCGGCATTCCAAAGTTTCGACGTTCCAGGACGCGTTCTCCGCTGCGGGGCCATCCCTGTAGGGACAGCGAGCAGCAAGGATTCCGCGCGCTCACCTCAGTGGCGCCTTCGAGGAATCCGAAGGCCCTCGCCGGTGGGCGAGCCCGCTTCCGGAGACGGCCATGTGGCGGCACTCCTGCGGGCGCCGGGGAAAGACCTCTTCGCACCGGTCGTCGCACCGGTCACTCACTGGTCCTCGCTCAGGCCGAGGTAGCCGAGGTAGCCCAGGGGGGTGGTGGGCCGCGAACGCCACCCGTTGATCCTGCACTCCCCCGGACTTCCGGAGAAGTAAGTGTCGAGGCCCGAGAAGCCCGTCGAGGCGAAGGCATGCCCGTCAGCGGCCGCCGGCGGGCGGCCGGATCCACGCCGGGCACGGCTCAACTCGGCGCCTAACCCTGGCAGTTGCAGGACGTTCAGTCAGATCACGATTGCCCGAGCCAGCTTGTCCACCGACGTGCGTGCCGACGCAGAACGGCCCCCACCGGTCGCCCTACCAGGCGCCCCATGCCGGCGCCGACGCCCCCGTGGTGTCACCAGCTGCACTTTCGCGTTCCCTCATTTCCCATCGATTTACTAGGAAACCATTGACAGCCCACCCTCCCGGTGCAGAGGATGGGCGCATGGCCCCCACACAGAAGCGGCTCGTTCGCCGTCGGCATGTCGACTTCGGTCACCTCGCCGGCGCCGCCTGTTGTCAGGCCTAGAGCACTCCCCGCGCACGTTCCGCGCCTCGGCCAGGCCTTCCGGTCTCCGCCCATTCGTTGATCGCGCGCCACGCCACAGAGCCAGGCCACGCGCGAACTCGGCTCCCACCGATGGGAGTTGTGACGGATTGGGACGGGAATCGTGCCGGGAGTTGCGGCCAAGGCCGCCATCGCATCGATTCCCGCGCACAGCTCCTCACCACCGGAAGCTCACCACCGGAAGCTCACCACCGGAACCTCACCGTTCGGCGCCCCGCCTGGCCACCGGCAAGACCGGTTCAGCCTGAGCGGCCAACACCCCACCCCGTCGTCAGCGACCTTGAGGAGACCACCGCCATGGCCGTTGCCGCAGCGCCGTCCGTACCCGCCTCGGATTCCACGCACACCAAGCCCAGCCGCGTGCATTGGCAGCGCGTTGCCCGCGAGACCGCGGACGACCTGGCCACAGACGCGGCGGCCAGGGAGCAGGCGGGCAAACCTCCCTTCGACGAAGTGTCCCGGCTTCGTGAGGCGGGGCTCCTGACACTCCTCGTCCCGCACGAGCTAGGGGGCGGCGGAGCCGACTGGCCGACGGCCTGCGCCACCGTCCGGGAGATCGCCGCCGCCGACGGCGCGGTCGGTCAACTGCTCGCCTGTCACTACTTCCTCTCGTGGAGCGTCCAGTTGTTCGGCACGCCCGCCCGCGCCGCCGAGATCGAGCGGGAGTCCGCGGCCGGGCGGTGGTGCTGGGGTGGCGGGCTCGGGCGCCAGGAACTGCCTCTGACGTTGACCAGGAAGGCCGGTGGCTATGTGCTCGACGGCCGCCAGAGCTACGCCACCGGCATCCTGGTCGCCGACCGCCTAGCCGTGCGGGCCGAGCGGGCCGACACCGGCCAGCCGTTCGCCGTCGTCGTCGATTCCGCCCGCCTCGGCGTGCGGATCGATGGCGACGCCGACACCTTCGGCCAGCGGCTCGCGGGCAGTGGGGCCGTGGAGTTCGATGCCGTACCGGTCGCGGCCCAGGACGTACTCGGCTCCCTGTCCGCGGACGAGGACGTCCTGTCACCCCGGGCTGCCGTGTCCTCGCCGGTCGGGCGTCTCCTGTCGGTCCAGCTCCTCCTGGGCATGACCGAAGGGGTGCTCGCCGAAGCACGTGAGTACAGCCGGGCGGGCCATTCCACCTGGCGCCCGGACTGGCCGATCGGCTCTCCCCAGGACCCGCAGGTGCTCACCACCTACGGAGAACTCACCGTCCTCGCCCGCTCCGCGGCGGCCCTCGCCGATCAGGCGCAGCAAGCCGTGCACGGTGGGCTGGCCCGCGGTGACGACCTCACCTACGACGAGTACGCGGAAATCTCCGTCGCCGTGGCCATGGCCGAAGCCGCCGCCTCCAGGGCGGCGCAGGAGTCCACCGCCCGCGCTCTGGACATCATCGGCGCCCGCTCCCTGTCCTCGCGGCTGGGCTTCGACCGCTTCTGGCGCAACGCCCGGACCCACACGCTGTACGAGCCCGTCACCCATCGCCTGCGCGACGTCGGCGACTACTTCCTCAACGGCGCCCATCCGCCGTTCGTCCTGCCCCTCCGGCCTTGACGATCGCAGGCGCCACCCCGCCCCGGTGGCAACGGCGCCCCTGCCCGGCGGCCGGCGGCCGGCCGTGGACCCGACAGAAGCCGTGCCGCCGAAGGCCATACGGAATACTGCGCACATGAGGATCTCAGCCAGGGCCGACTACGCGGTGCGCGCCGCCCTGCAGCTCGCCGCGTCATCGGATGCCGGGCCGTTGAAGGCCGAGGCCATCGCCGATGCCCAGAACATCCCGCACAAATTCCTCGAAGGCATCCTCAACGACATGCGCCGGGGTGGTCTCGTGCTCAGTCGGCGGGGCGGCAACGGCGGTTACCGACTGGCCAAGCCCGCCGAGTCCATCAGCATCGCCGACGTCATCCGCGTCGTGGACGGTCCGCTGGTGTCCGTACGCGGGGTACGCCCGCCGGAGCTGTCCTACACCGGCCCTGCCGAATCACTGCTCCCCCTGTGGATCGCACTGCGGTCCAACGTGCGCGAGATCCTCGACGGCGTCTCCCTCGCAGAGGTCGCCACCGCCCAACTGCCCACAGCAGTATCGGCGTTGGCGGACACGCCGGGGGCGTGGGCGAACCCCTGAAACAGCGGGCCACCACCAGGGAGGCGGGAGATCCGACCTGCCGCCACGGCACGTCCTCATACGCGGGATGTCTCTGCGTCAGCTACGCGCGAGGGCAGCAGTTCGGCGGTGATGAAGGCGACCGCGGCAGCGAGGATGACCAGAGGCATCAGATCCGCGCTGTCCAGGAGCAGGGCGACGAGGACGACACTGCTCACCGGCAGCCGCAGCGTGGCCGCGGTGGCTGCCGCCATGCCGGCCGCCATCGCGGGAATCACTCCGAAGCCGGGCAGGGGCGCGAGCAGGACACCGGCCGCAGCGCCCAGGAAGAGGGCGGGAAAGATGGGGCCGCCTCGCAGGCTGCCCAGACACAGGGTGTAGGCCGTCCCCTTGAAAGCGAGGACGGCGAGTAGCGCGCCGACGCTCCAGGTGTGGGGGTCGGACGCCAGGGCACTGATGGCGCTCCGGCCCGACGAAGCGACCTCGGCCGGTGAGCGGCCGGTGATCAGTGCGTAGAGGGCAGCGCAGGCCCCGGCGCCGAGCGCGTACAGAACGGTCCGTACGATCACGGCCTTCTCGACGTTCTCCATGTTCTCGGTGGTCTCGGTGGTCTCGATGGACGCGGCCACCCTCTGGCCCGCGCCCAGCACCCCGCGCATCGCGACCGCGATGACCACGGCCATGAGCAGCGCCCACAGCACGTCCGGTCCGTCCAGGCGTGGGGGCGGGGCGGACAGTTTGAGGCCGAGGCTGCCGGTCTGCAGTCCGGTCCAGCGCCCGAAGCCGGTGAAGACCAGGGCTCCGACCCCGCTGGACAGCAGGGCCGGCAGCATGACGGCGAACAGCCGCGGACCGCCCACCCCGGCGATCTCGATGAGGAGGACGGCGGCGACCAGCGGGCTGCCGAAGATCACCGCGATGGCGGCGGCGGCTCCGGCCGCGCCCAGCAGCGCCGTGCTCTGCGGGGTTGCCGGTGCCCGGGCAAGGTCGCGGAACAGCAGGGCGAGCCCGCCTCCCAGGGCGATCAGCGGTGCCTCCGGACCGAGGACGGCGCCGAACGGCAGGCTCGCCGTCGCGGCGAGGAGTACGCCCGGCAGCGTAACGGGGAGCGTGCCGCCGGTGTGCAGTCCGGAGGCCGGGATGTGACCGCCCGCGCCGGGCAGGCGCGAGACGACCAGGCCGACCACCAGGCCGGAGACGAGCAGGAGGGGCAGCGGCCACCACCACGCGGGCATGTCCCTCCCCTGCTCGTGGGGCAGGTCCACCCAGAGGAAGTGCTCCAGCTCGTGCAGCCCGACCAGGTACCAGAAGGCGGCCAGTGACACCGGAATGCCGATGACGGCGCAGAAGACGAGCACCTTCAGATAGCCGGGAGTCAGCAGGATGTCCCGCAGACGGTCTGCGGCTTGGGGCTGCGAAGGTTCGGCGGCGGCCGCACCTGATCGAGGTCCGGGTCGAGGGCTGGGCTCGGCCACCGCTGTCCTCCCTTCCCATCGACCCGGCTCCCCGGGCACAGCCGACTGACTCCCGAGGAGCGCGGCGTCTCGGCACGCCTCGCAGCCCTGACGGCCGGAGCAGAGACAGTTGAGGGTCGGGCCCACGGCGAAGGCGACCCGGCCGCACAGGTCCATCGCTATGCCTGGTCACGGCCGAGCGCAACACGAACGCCCCACCGCCGGCACAGGGCTGTTCCGTAGGATGCGGACATACCGGGCCGGCGTCCGGGGTGGCGGCCCATGCACCGGGATGGTGGCCCGATGTGCGGCGTCGTCGCCTGACATGCGACCGCGCTGGTCCGACTGGATGAACCAGGGAATGTGAGGCGTCCGGTCAGTAGGTGTGATCCGCCGTCACATCGGCGGACAACGCCAGACCCCGCTCCGCGTCGGCCCCACGCACCGTCAGCAGGGTCTGGCACAGCGCGTCGACGACGGTGAGGTGAGCCAGCCGGCTGGCAACCGTTTCCAGGCCAAAAATGAGGTCCTGCCCGCCCGCGACCAACGTGCAGGTGCTGGTCTCACTCAGTGGCGAACGAGCGTAACTGGTCACGGCGATGACGCTGGCGCCTGCCACGCGGGCGCGGCGAGCGGCGTCGACCGTGCTGCGGGTGGCGCCCGTATGGCTGATGGCCAGGCATACGCCATCGGGCGGCAGGAGCCCCGCGGACAGCTGAGCGGTGAGCGGGTCTGCCGGGGCGTCGACGACACAGCCGAGCGCGCGCAGGCGGTACGCGGTGTCCAGAGCGACAGCGCCGGACAGGCCGGCTCCGGCGACCAGCACGCGAGGGGCCGTATCGAGTGTCGCGGCCGCGGCGCGCAGGGCGTCCAGGGAAAGCGTGGAGGCCAGGCCATCGAGCGCCTCCCTCGCGGATCGCACGGTGTCGGCGAGTGCGCGGGCGGCGGGGTCGGCCTCGCTCGAAGGGCGTGGGGGCGGCGCCTGGCGCGCCGCGGCGATCTTCAGTTCCTGGTACCCGCGGAACCCCAGACGCTGGCAGGCGCGCACCACGGATGAGGGTGCGGTCCCGGCGAGCTCGGCCACATCACTGACGCTCAGATGCACGAGCTCCACGCCCTTGTCGAGGACGACATGGGCTACGCGGGTCTCGGTGTCGCGCAGCTCTGGCAGGTGGGCCCGGACATGGGCCGCGAGACTCCGCTCCACCCCAGAATTGAATTCCATAACCTGATGCTACCGTGGAATTCCATTCCACAGAGAGGGTGATCATGTCTGTGGCCCTGGCGCTGCCCACGGAGGCGGCCGCCGTGCCCATCGTCGTACTGATCGCGGCGCTGCTCCACGCGGTGTGGAACGCGCTGGCGCACGGGGCCGGGGACAAAACGGCGGTCTTCACGCTGATGAACGCCACCACCGCGGGATGCGCCGCCGTCATGGTGTGCTGCACCACGCTGCCCAATGCCGCGGCCTGGCCGTACATCGCCACCTCGGCCTGGCTCCAAGTCGCTTACCAGCTGCTGCTGTTGCAGGCCTACCGGCTGGGCGACTTCGGCCAGATGTATCCGATCGCTCGTGGCACCTCGCCCCTGCTGGTGGCGCTGGCCTCCACCACCGTCCTGGGACAGCCCATGCCTGCGTGGAATGCCGTGGGAGTACTGGTGATCTCGCTGGGCCTGGCCGGTCTGGCACTGGCAGACGGCATGCCCGGCCGCGCCCAACTGCCGGCGCTGGCCGCCGCCCTGGGCACGGGCGTGATGATCGCGTCCTACACCCTCGTCGACGCCGCCGGCGTGCGGAAGTCGGACACCGTCGCGGGCTATGTCGCCTGGCTCTTCCTGTCCCAGAGCCTGGCATTCCTGTTGCCCGTCTGCCTCACGCGCGGTCGCTCGCTGACCGGCCGGCTCAGGGCCGTGGGCTGGCGCGGTCCTGCCGGGGGCGTGCTGTCCCTGCTCGCCTACGGGCTCGTGGTCTGGGCTCAGGCCCGCGGCAACGTGCCCACCATCGCCGCCCTGCGCGAGACCAGCATCGTCTTCGCCGCACTGATCGGCCTGCTGGTCTTCCGAGAGTCCTTCGGCCATCGGCGCCTTACTGCCAGCGCCGCCGTCCTGACCGGCATCGCGGTCCTCGAACTGGCCCACACCTGACCGCACACGACGCCACGCGGACGCCCCCGTCACAAGCTGGCCACGGCCCCGGACGCGCGCTGCCCACTCAAGCTCCCCCAGCATGCCTCAGTCAGCGGAACCACTGGGCGGACAGCCCACTTTCGCGGAGGACCGCCCGTCCCCGAGCGGCTTGTCCGGCTCCTGGGCAGGCCGCCTCGGGCAGAGCGGCGACTGGTCGTTCCTCGTGGAGTCCGGCGGCAGCGAAGGCTGCCGGTCGACCAAGCACAGACACACGCGCGAGTCGGGTGTGGCGGTTCGGGTACATGCACAAGCCATCACCCGCTTGAAAAGGAGACATGGCGTGCAAGTCCTCTGGCTCACCGCCCATCCCGGGCCCCGCTCCCTCAACGGCTCCCTGTACCGCGAGGGCGTCCGCTTCCTTGAGGAACGGGGGCATGCGGTGCGCACGTCCGATCTGTACGCGATGGACTGGAACCCGGTTGTCACCGCCCAGGACTTCTCTCGCGCCGCCCCCGGCGAGAACGACGATCGGTTGGTCGTCGGCAGCGCGGCCGAGGAAGCCGTACGCCGGGGCACCCTGGCCCCGGACATCACCGCAGAACACGACAAGCTCGCCTGGGCCGACACGCTGATCGTGCAGTTCCCTCTGTGGTGGTACGGAATGCCCGCGATCCTCAAGGGCTGGTTCGACCGCGTCTTCGTCCGCGGCTTCGCCTTCGGTATCCACGACAGCCAGGGCCGCCAATTGCGCTACGGCGAAGGCGCGCTCGCGGGAAAGCGCGCCATGGTCGTCGTCAGCGCGGGCGCCCGCGAGGCGAGCCTCGGGGAACGCGGCATCAACGGCTCCCTCAACGACCTGCTCTTTCCGCTGCAGCACGGCACCCTCTGGTACGCCGGCATCGACGTCGTACCGCCCCTGCTGATCCATGGAGCCGACCGCATGGACGGCGCCGCCTACGCCACCCACACGGACAGCCTGCGCCGGCGCCTCGAAAGTCTCCCCCACACCCGGCCGCTGCCCTTCCGCCGCCAGAACGGCGGAGACTACGACGAAAACCTGATCCTTCGTGCCGAACTCGCTCCGGCCACCGCCACCGGCCTCGCCGTCCACTACCGCACCGAAGCCCCCGACTTCCCTCCCGGCGCCACCTGACAGGGCGCTCCGCGAGCAGGACGCCACGCGGGTGCGTCCTGGGCGTGCGCCGCCCCTACCGCTGCTCCCCTGCGGATGATGCCGCCGACCTCCGCTCCACCGAGTGTGCCCGAGGTCAGCGGTCGCGGCGATGCACGCTGACGGCGTAGCCGCCGCCGTCGTAGGGAGCCGCGTCCCAGGTCGCGAAGCGGGCGGCGAGCTTGAGGCCGGCTGCAGTGCAGTGTGTGTCGTACTCCGCCAGTGTGAGGAACGGCGGCACGGGCAGGTGGGCGGCGTCGAGGCCGAAGCCCGCGACCAGCAGGCCGCCCGGACGCAAGGCCTCCGTCAGCCGCTCGACCACCGTGGCCTCCGTGCCGGGCGCGACCAGCGGCAGGACGTTCCCGGCGGCGACGACGAGGTCGAAGTCCGCGGCGACACCGAGCGCCGCCGGATCGAACGCGGCCAAATCGGCCTGGAACCATGGCAGTTGTGGTGCGCGCTCCCGCGCCACGTCCAGCATCGACGCGTCCAGGTCGACGCCGACGCAGTCGTACCCGAGCTCGGCAAGGCGGATCATGACCCGCCCCGCACCGCACCCGGCGTCAAGGACCCGGGCGCCGGCCGGTACCAACGACGCGCAGAACGCCGCCTCGCCATGTACGTCCTTCCCCGCGCGGGCCAGCACCTCGAAGCGCGCGGCGTACTCGCCTCCGGATGTTCCACCGGTCAGTTCCTGCCAACGACTCATGCGGCCGACTCTAGATCGTCGGGGCGATCCGGTCGTCACCCAGACCTGCGGGCCCCAGACCGCGGGTTCACACCTGGGGGCACACTGAGCCGGTCCTATATCCTGACGAGGTGGCGGACAGAACCGGCGGAGAACCGCAGATCGACGGACGCTCCACCCGGTGGGACGAGCACAAGGCGCAGCGTCAGGTCGACTTGGTGGACGCGGCCGTCGCGCTCATCGAGGAGGAGGGCACGCGCTTTCGCGTGCAGCGTCTTGCCGAGCGGGTCGGGCTGCCGCGGTCGGTGCTCTACCGGCATTTCAAGGACCGCGCCACGCTGGACGAGTTGATCCGCCGACGGGTGGTGGAGTCGTTCCTGCGTCGGATGGAGCCCACCCTCACCTTCGAGGGGACCGTCCAGGACGCCGTGCACCGAGTGGTGGGCGCGCACCTGGACTGGGTTGCCCAACACCCCCGCCTGTACGCCTACATGGGTGTCGCGGAGCACGCCATGGGCGACGGCTCGCTGGTGGCGGACACCAAGACGGCCATCGCCCTGATGCTGAGCGAACGGTTCGGGGACGTCCTCAAGGCGCTCGGGGTACCGCAGGCGCCGATCCGCTCGGTCGCTGTCGGCATCGTGGGTTTCGTGGACACCGCCGTCAACCAGTGGGCGCACGACGAACGGCGTGAGCAGTCCGAGGAGGAGTTGCGCGCCATGCTGTGCCGCTCGGTCTGGGCGGTCCTCGACGCGACCCTGCGGGACCTCGGCGTGGAACTGTCGCCACAGCAGCGTGTGTCGGACCTGGAGCGGCGCTGACCGCGCTGACCGAGTTTGATCGCGCACTCCTCTCCGCTCTGCTCCCCTGCTCCCCTGCTCCCCTGCTCCCCTGCTCCCCTGCTCCCCTGCTCCCCTGCTCCCCTGCTCCCGACGAGGGTATGACCCACCGGGCCGTCAGCCGCGTACCGCTGGAACGGATTGCGCTGCCGCGCGGTGCAAGGAGTCGCTGTCGGTGAGCTTGACGCGGGGACGCTCCTGCGCCTCCCCCGCCGCTCGCTCCGCGCGGTCGATCGCCCGCCATGCTTCCAGGCCCAGGGCGCGCCCCTCCGTTCCCGAGGTGGATACGGGGCGGGCGAGGTGGCCGGCGCAGAAGTCGTCCAGGAGGGATTCGACCGTCTCCTGCGCGCAGGTCCTGTTCGTTCCGATGAAGCCGGTCGGTCCCCGCTTGATCCAGCCCGCGACGTAGACGCCGGGCTCGACCCGTCCGGAGGCGTGCGGGATCGTCCCGGTGTCCTCGTCGAAGGGCAGGCCGGGGACGGGACGGGCCCGGTAGCCGATGGAGCGCAGGACGAGTCCGGTCGCAAGGGTCCGGGTGTCGCCGGTGGGCCGAGCGCGGACGGTGCCGTCGGGGTCGGTGTGCAGCGTGGTGGTGGTGATCTCAAGGGCTCGTACGGAGCCGTCGCCGACGATTCGCACGGGACTGGTGAGGAAGCGCAGCACGATGCGGCGGCGCCCCTCGACGGGTGTGCGGGCGGCCAGCTCCGCCAGGAGGCGCGTCTTCTCGGTGGTGTCGGGCGCCAGCTCCTCGGGCCGGCCCTCGACGCGTACGTCCACGTCCTCGAGGGCGCTGAGCGCGAGGAGTTCGGGCACGGTGAATGCGGCGTGCGCGGGTCCGCGGCGGCCGAGAACGACGACCTCACGGACCTTGCTCGTGCGCAGCGCTGCGAGCGCGCGGTCGGAGATGTCGGTACGGGCCAGCGTGTCCGGGTCGGCGGTGAGGATGCGGGCGACGTCGAGGGCAACGTTCCCGTTGCCGATGACGACGGCGCGTTCGGAGCCGAGGTCGGGGGCGTCGTGTGCACGGTCGGGGTGGCCGTTGTACCAGCCGACGAAGTCCGTCGCGGAGATGCTGCCGGTCAGTTCCTCGCCTTCGATGCCGAGGCGCTTGTCGGTCGCGGCACCGACCGCGTAGATCACGGCGTGGTGCTCGCGCAACAGGTCGGCGTGGGTGACGTCGGTGCCGACCTCGACTCCGAGGCGATAGCTGAAGGCGGCCTGTGACTCGATGGCCCGGAACAGCTCGGTGACCCGCTTGGTGTCCTGGTGGTCCGGTGCGACACCGGCCCGCGCGAGGCCGTACGGCGTCGGCAGGCGATCGTAGACGGTGACGCGCACGCCCGGGTGGCGCAGCAGCTCGTCGGCGGCGAACAGTCCGGCCGGCCCGGCGCCGACGACCGCGACGGACAACTCGCCCTTCGGCAGGCGGCGTTGCCGCGGCACCACGTACATGGGGGCGCGGTCGGCGTGCGCGTTCTCTTTGTAGTACGACGCGTTCAGCTCCAGGAACGGCAACTCCGCCTCGCCGAGGGCCGTGTGGGGTTTGAGCGCGTCCACCGGGCAAGCCGTCGTGCAGGCACCGCAGTCCACGCAGGTACGCGGATCGACGTACAGCATCTCCGTGGTCCCGAAGCCGGGCTCGCCCGGCGCGGGGTGGATGCAGTTGACCGGGCAGGCCAGTACGCAGGAGGCGTCGGCGCAGCAGGATCGGGTGACGACGTACGGCACGGCGGGCTGGTCTCCGTTCGGTGTTCGGCGTAAGGCGGCGCGAGGGGCCGCGGGGCCCGGTGTGCGGGGTATCAGTCGGTGAGCGGGGCGGGTTCACCGCGGAAGCGTGCGGGGCGGCCGTCGATGCGCAGGGCCCTCCACAACGGGCGGGAAGCCTTGTTCATCAGGCCGATGTCCTCGGCGAGCATCCGTACGTCGGAGAAAAGCTCGTGGAGCAGTTTCCGGCCGGCCTCGGACTTCCAGAACACGTCCTTGATCACCCAGGCGGGGATGCCGACCCGCTCTGCGGAGTTCCGGTCGGGGATCATGATGACGTCGCACAGGCTACGCATGATCAGCGGGAAGAGCACGGACAGGGCGCCGCGGCGGACCTTGCCGAAGCGCGGGACGCGCAGGCGCAGGAACTCGTGCGCGAAGGAGATGTGGCGGGCTTCCTCGGCTATGTGGATCTGCATGATCCGCTGCGGCAGGGGATGCACCGGCTCCCCGCTGCGCAGGGCCGCCTTCTGCAGGTGGTCGATGGGCTCCTCACCGGCCAGGATGCCGGTGAAGAACGCCTCCGGGTAGAGGGATCCGAACACCGGCAGGATGCGGCTGAGTTGGCGGAACCAGCGCTTTCCGCCGGAGGTGTCGACGCCGGTGCGGTTGACCAGTTCCTGGAACATCTGGGTGTGGTGGGTCTCTTCGGTCACCTCGTGCGTGAGGTACCTGAACTCCTGGTCCTGGTTGCCCAGTTGGTAGACGTAGTCCAGCGCCCCGCGCATGAGGAGGTTCTCGAACTGCATGCCCACCTTGGCGATCACGGCCCAGCGCCAGATACCGATCCGGATCTGCGTGTCCAGTGACTGCTGCCGGTACCAGGGATGGGCGCCCAGCGCATCTGCCGAGGTGAGGACCCACCGCGGGTCACTGGGGTCCACGGTGAACTCGGGGTCGTCCCACTTGATGTCGGTGAAGGCGTTGAAGTGGACGTTGACGGAACCCTCGGACAGGGTCCGCAGGCGCTCGTCGTAGGCCTTCCTGGTCAGGTGCGCGGTCATTTTCGTCCTCGCTTGTCTGGTGGGCCCGCCGCCCCGGCGGGAGGCCGATGGGCGGTGCGTGGGTCGGGGTGAGGGGTGGGAGCGGCCTGTGGGGCCGGTGGTACGGGGTGCGGCGGGCCCGGGCCGAAGGTGGTGCTGCCGGGTTGGCGCGCTCGGGAGCGGTGTCCGCCCGGTGCGGGAGCGGTCAGGCACTGGTGCGACCGGTGCGGAAGCGGTCAAGCACGGGTGCGACCGGTGCGGAAGCGGTCAGGCACGGGTGCGACCGACGCGGGAGCGGGCCGGCACGGGTGCGGACGGGCGGTCAAGCGGCGCGGGTCGGTTCCTGGGCGCCGGCCGCGGCGACCGTGCCGGCCGCGCCGGACCGTCCCGCCTGGTCGAAGCGCAGTGGGGCGTCCTCGATGGGTGCGCTGCGCAGCATGGCGCGGTCGCGGTAGTAGTTGTTCCACATCCGCCAGGGGTCGCGGGTGCCCTGGCGTGGCATGGCCTTGTCGGCCCGCGCGATGTAGCCGGAGGTCAGCGCCTCGCCCATGACAGAGAACGCCGAGCGGTCGGCTTCGCAGGCCAGCGGGGTGGCGATGTCATGTCCGTGGCGTCGCATGTGTGCAAGGAGGCGGGCGGTGTAGGCGGCCGCCAGGTCCGCCTTCAGGGTCCAGGAGGCGTTGGTGTATCCGATGACGAGGGACATGTTGGGCACGCCTTCGAGCAGGACGGCCTTGTAGAGCACGCGGTTCGTGACATCCACGGGGCTGCCGTCGACGGTGAGGGCCATGCCGCCCAGGAGCCGGACGCTCAGTCCGGTGGCGGTGACGACGATGTCTGCCTTCAGCTCATGGCCGGATTTCAGTCGGATGCCGTCGGCGGTGAACGTGTCGATGTGGTCGGTCGCGATGGCCGCCTTGCCGCTCTTGAGCACCTTGAAGAGGTCACCGCCGGGCACGACGCACAGCCGCTGGTCCCAGGGCTTGTAGCTGGGGCTGAAGTGACGCATGTCGACGCTTCCGCCGGCCCGCGCCCGCACGAGGCCGAGCAGAACCTTGCGGGCGATCCGGGGGTACTTGCGGCAGAAGGCGTAACTCCCGCGCTGCAGCGCGATGTTGCGGGACCGGGAAATCCGGTGGATCAGCCGGGCCGGGACACGAAGCTTCCGCAGGACGGAGATGACGGGGTCGACCTCGGGCAGGGCGAGGATGTAGGTGGGCGAGCGCTGCAGCATGGTGACGCTCGCGGCGTCGGCCGCCAGCGCCGGGAGCAGGGTGATGGCCGTGGCGCCCGAGCCGATGACGACCACACGCTTGCCCGTGTGGTCGAGGCCCTCGGGCCAGTGCTGGGGGTGGACGAGCGTGCCCTGGTAGTCAGCCTCGCCGGGGAACTCGGGACGGTACGGCTCGTCGTAGTCGTAATAGCCCGTCGCGCCGACGAGGTAGCCCGCGCTGTACGACTCGCGCCGGCCGGTGGTCTCGTCCTCGACTTCGACCGTCCATCGACCCTCGGTGTGGGAGAAATCGGCGCTGATCGCGCGGCGGCCGAAGCAAATGCGTTCGAGGACCCCTCCGTCCGCCGCGGCGTCCTCGACGTACTTCCGGATGTCCGCGCCACCGGCGAGAATGCGAGCCTGGCGCCAGGGGCGGAAGCCGAACCCGAAGGTGGACATGTCGGAGTCGGAACGGATGCCGGGATACCGGAACAGGTCCCACGTCCCGCCGACCCGGGCACGCCGCTCAAGCACGACGACCGATGCGCCGGGATTGTCCCGCAGGATGTGGCACGCGGCGCTGATTCCGGATATCCCGGCGCCGATGACCAGGACGTCGACGTGCTGCTGCTCCATCGCGGAGACCCTCGCTCTCGCTCGTGGGCTCCCGGGCGGCGCAGAGGCGGAAAGCCGCTGCGGCTCGGGGCGCTGACGCTTGCTCAGGTTCGTGGTGCCACCTAAGCGCCTCCTCGCAATTTACCTGCGACACGGCGTTTCAGATACCGCCGGTAACGTGAGCTGGATCACGATTGTCGGGGCGGTTCGTTGGTTTCGGATCCCCAGCGAGCGCGTACCGCGCGACGACTCACCGGCAGCGTCCGTAACCGCGCACACCCCACCACCAGCGGACCCTCTCCCGCCGGACACACCGTCAACAACGGCGACGCGGGACCACGCAGGGTCAGGGGCCGGGAATGCCGACATGCCCGCCGCTGTAGCGGCGGGCATGTCGGATACGGCTTCTTACGTCAGCTGGTGGCTCAGTACCAGTGGTGGGCCTGCCAGAAGTTCCAGGCGCCGACCGGGCTGCCGTAGCGGGAGTTCATGTAGTCCAGACCCCACTTGATCTGCGTGGCCGGGTTGGTCTTCCAGTCCGCGCCGGCGGACGCCATCTTCGACGCCGGCAGAGCCTGAACCAGGCCGTACGCGCCGGAGGAGGAGTTCGTGGCGGTGTGGTTCCAGCCGCTCTCCTGCGAGACGATCTTGCTGAAGGCGGCGAACTGCGCCGGGTCCTTGATCATCTGCTGAGCGATCACCTTGGCGTTCACCGGGGCCGCCTGGGCGGGAACCGTGGCGAACAGCGAACCGGCGGCGCCGACGGCGACAACGGCGCCCGCGAGGGCCTTCTTGGAGACGGCGATGCGGCGGATGACTGCGTTGGACACGAAGAGGCCTTCCGAAGGGAACAGGGACGGTCGCGGCATGCCGGGGCATGCGTTAGCCACTCACGCGGTGGGGAGGGGCTCGTCTGCGGCGGGTGGAGCACCCGTGCCGCTCGGCGACTCATCCAGTTCTACCGATCCCCGGATGGCCTGGCAATGCCCCCCTTCTCCTAACGGACTTCGCAGCAACCGGTACGCCCAGTCCGCACACGGCGCGGTTCGCGCAAGGCGTGAAGGGCCGACGAAGCATCGCCCAGGGCCGCCGAAGGCCACTAGGCCCGCTCGTATGTGACCTAGGTCCTGTGGGCCGCCTCACGATAGATATGTCCAGATATCACCGACTGTAGCCATATATACCCTTTGATGTCCGGGCGGCGGACCCGCGGGACTCCCCCGATCAAAGGAACACGAGCGACCGGAGCCGCCAATCCAGAGGTCCCCGCCCGGCACAGGGACGCACGTGACTCCAGAACCCGGCACAGGGACGCACGTGGCCCAGAACAACGAGGAGAGCGCCCGCCGTCCCACGTCGATGAGGGTGCCGGCCACGGGTCGGCGAAAAACACCCCCTCGGAGCTCAGCGGGGGAAGGCGCTTCGGGCGTGTGATGCCTCGTGGCGGTACCTCCCGGTCAGCGTGGGGGTGGCTTTCCGTCAAAGTCGGTGGAAGCGCTGGAGCGGCCGGGCCTGCGCGTCAGAGTGGAAGGGCGAGGCGAGCCTAGGAGATCGTCCGCAGGCGCGCGAAGGCCGCAGGGGGTTGAGATGCTGCGCGTTCACTTCACCGACCGCGATCTGGCGCGGGTTCACGTGGCGAAGGCGCCGGACCCGCTCTGGGAGACGGTGCTGGGGTTGCAACAACTCGCCCAGCCTGTGCACGGACCGGTCGTGTACGCCGACTGGCGCCGCAGGGCACACGCCGAAGTAACGGAACGACGACTCCAGGAACAGGCGCGATTGTTGGTCACGTTGGCACCGCCTGGCGTGGACTACTTCCCGGATTTCCTCACCCCGGGTGCCGCAGCCGATGGTTTGCGCTGCGGACTCGCGGCGTTGCGGTCGACTCCCCCACGCCAGTTGCGGCAGGAGGTACCACGCGCCCCCAGGCTGTCCGGTCCGGGTACGCCGCCTCGCTGGGCACGCGAACTGTCTTCCGGCGACCAACTGCGGCTGAGTGAACTCTCCGACGCCATATGGTCGTTGCACGACGTGCTGGTCGCTCCCGACTGGGCCCATACGGCAGCGACCGTAGCGGCGGACCGGGCGTTACGAATCCGAGCGCTCGATGTCGGTGGGGTGCACGGCTTGCTGGACTCGCTGCGACCGGTGCTGGACTGGCGGCCCCCGGTGCTGTCGGGACCGTATCCGGTCGACTTGGACATTCAGCTGGGAGGCCGGGGCCTGCGGCTGATCCCATCGCACTTCTGCTGGCGCACCCCGGTGGCTCTGGTCGACGCCTCGCTGGATCCGGTCCTGGTGTATCCGATCGAGCACCCGATGCCCAGCCCCGGCGCGACGGCCGGGCAATGCCGCCATCACGTACTGGCCGCCCTGCTGGGCCGTACCAGGGCAGGCGTACTGGCGGGCCTCGACCGCACCGCGACCACGGGCGAACTGGCTTGTCGTCTGCGCATATCGCCGGCCTCCGCCAGCGAACATGTGCGGGCCTTGCGGGACGCGGGCCTGGCAGTCAGTATCCGCGCCGGGGGCCGCGTGATCCACATTCTGACGCCCCTCGGCAACACCCTTCTCGCTGGAGACGGCACGACATCGTCGCAATGACCATCCCTGCCGCGGCAGTTCGCCATGCACCCTGCACACAGCCCGGCGCGAGACTGCACTCTGTTTCTCTGTTCCCGCCACTGACACAGGGTCTTGCCCTGGGGGCCAGTGAATTCGGTCAGAACCGAAAGGGTTCGCCGCTGGCGCGGCCACGCTGCCAGGCTCCGGAACGGACCCAGGGAGGCAGGTGACGACGCCTCCCCTCTCGTCAGAAGGGAAAGCCCAGTGAACGCGATGCGAACCATTTTCGCCGGGGTGGCCATGGTGGGCCTCGCCGTCTTCACCGCGCCTGCCGCCCATGCCGCGTCCCCCACCGCCTCCGGATACAGCCGGTGTGCCGGCGGCGAAGTGTGCTTCTTCAGCGGCGACGACGGCTCCGGCAGCATGTGCAGCTGGTCCGGCGACGATGCGGACTGGCGGAACGGTGCGGTCAGGTGTTCATGGTCGGCCGACAAGACCGTGCACTCCATCTACAACCACGGAACTCCGCAAACCTACGACACCGTCGTCTACTACAAGGGGGCCAACTATTCGGACCGGGTGGGATGCACCACGGTCGGCAAGGAGGGCAACCTGGCCGGTACGTACCACGTGCGCTCGCACAAGTGGGTAACCGGCTGCTGACCCGGTGAAATGACGCCATCCGCGGGGCTGTGGCTCCCCGGCATCCTCATCTGGACCCGACGCCGGCCAAGAAACAGAAGCCAGGCTGCTGACCGCCGCACGCACCGCCCTGACCGGCGATGGTGTGCCCCCGTCGCGCAGCCGCGGCGCAGGGCGCGATGCAGGGCGGCGCGCTGTGCAGGGCGCACACCTGGCGGGCAGAGGGCAACTCCGCAGTTCGGGCGATTCTCAGGTGAGATCGTGCACAGGGTCGCCGGGCTTCCATCCGGCGTCCGACCAGTGCGGGGTTGCCGGTGGACGCGGGGGCGCGGGGGGCGGGTTCGAGCCCCGATTGGGATTTTGCGGGACGCTTTTACCGGAAGGGCCGGCCGGGGAGCGGCGCTGGCCACTGCCCGTCTCCTTGGCGGGCCGCTCCGACTTCACGGCAGGGGCGGGAGATCTGGTGGTCCTCGCCTTGGGCACGGATGAGTCGGGGGCCGGCATCGACGTGGCGCCGTGGCCCGCGGATGACGAAGGCACCGGCGCGGCCGCAGAGGCCGTCGCGGACGGTGAGGACGATCCGGACGGAGGGATGCTCTTCGGGGAACTGGGCGAAGTCGCCGGCGATTTCGCCGTCCCTCCGCCCGAACAAGCAGCGGCCCCCAAAGCCAGGACGAGTAGGGACGTCGCGCCGACTACGGCGCGCGATCGGTGCTTCACGGTGTTCTCTCCTCGGGTGCCCGAGAAGTAGATCACGCCAGGTCGGGAGCGCTTACCAGCGAGTCCCGGCCAGAGAGGCCACTTGAACGCGCCAGACCACAGGTCCTGAGCCGCAACCCGTTCTCGCGTGTCCAGGTACCCGGACGCCAGTGCCACATGGGACCCGGACGCCAGTGCCACGTGGGACCCGGACGCCAGTGCCACGTGGGACCCGGACGCGAGTGCCACGTCGAGGCGGCGCGGGCCGGCGACCGGGCCCTTCGGGCACGGTCGGTCTAGTCCGAGGCCCGGCGGCCGTTGATGACGGCGCGTACGGCCCGGTCGCCGCGAGGGTCGGCCATCAGCCGGGCGATGTCCCACCACCGCAACAGCAGCGCCGGATAGTGCGGCAGCACCGCATCCATGAGATCTCGGTCGAACCGTGCCCGAACGCTCCCGTGGCGCAGGGCGACGCGGATGTCGTCCAGGGACGGCGGGGTGTGACGGATCGCAGGCGGCAACGTGGCCTGATACTCCGGGGCCAGCTTGTGGCCGGGCTGGACCATGACGTTCCCGCCCAGCGCATCGGCAACGGTGTCCTCCAGTTCGATCTGGGCCTGCACGACTCGCCCCCACCAGCGGTCCCGGAAGGCGACCAAGGCGTCGAGGTCGGCCAGGTCGAGGGCGTCGCGCTGCACGTCGAACTCTGCACGCTCATCGCCGGGCAGAGCTTCCCGGATCGCGCCGAGAGTCTTCGCGGGATGGCGGGGCGGGGCCTGGCCGAGGTGGCGTACCCACTGGTCGCCGCGCTCCTCGTCCAGAGGGGGTCCCCACACCAGGGCGCCTCCTCTCATGCCGGGCTTCTCCGAGCCGGCTGCCGCCATGGGGGCTTCCAGGCTGACCGCCATGAGTTCCAAGTAGGCGGGCAGCGACGCGTACTCCTGCTCGCGCTCCCCGTACATGTTCCACCGGCGCACTTCCCCGGTCTCCCCGTTGACGTACAGGCCGGAGATGGTGTCGTCGGGGTTGAGCGAGCAGAACGGTATCCACGATGACTTCCACAGCACCGGGGCGTCCTCGTCCCCGGTGTTGTACTCGCCGTGCTCCCCCTGGAACCGCATCTGCATCTGGTGGGCCCGGATCACAGCGTCGAGCGGCATCAGGGTCCAGTCGCCCATCATGAGCCCCGAACCGTCGACGCCGTCCTCACCGGCCGACAGGTGCCACAGCGCCTTCAACTCCTGCGGAACGCTTACCCCGAGGGCTTCTTCCAGGGCCGCGATCTCGGTTTCGCAGGCGCCGGGCTTGAGGGAGGCGTACGACCGCGGGGCGTACCAGGCCAGCCATTCCGTGATCCGGCTCCATGCCTCGGTGACTCGCACATCTGCTGGTGTGTCAGTAGTCATAGTCACCACGTTCGCATTGCGTCCCGACTCCGCACGCAGCGGGGCCCGGGCTTCATACCCTCATGCCCCTCCTCCTCGTACAGGGAGCGTGAGGTTGGACAGCCCCGGAGGCGATGACAGCAATGCGCACCGTCCGCCTCGACCGCGGAGAGCTGCGGGCGGGAGTCCAAAGGCACGGTAAAGTCAGTGCGTGAGGCCCAAGTAAAGCCCCGTGGGGCGGGCCTCCTCTCCATGTTCGAGGCAAGCAGGACCCGCTGACAGGACCCGCTGGGCGACGCAGCTCGACATACCCCCATCGCAGACCCGGAGAATCGATGCGTCGCCATATCTTGCTGACCGCTGCCACCCTGCTGCTGTGTGCCGGCTGCTCAACGGCAAGCACGGGCAGGGCCTCCGAACCCTCTGTCGACCAAGGGGCCATCGTCAAAACGGCCACCGCGACAACGAGCAAGGGCACCGCTCGCATGGATCAGAAGATCGTGATCGCGGGCGGTGGGGTGGATGCCACCATTGCCGTCACAGGCAACGTCGACTTCGCCGGCGACAAGGCGACCCTCGCCGTCGACTTCCCGCAGGGCGGGATCAGCCATGTCGACGAGGTCCTCGTAGGTAAGCAGGCCTATATACGCGGTGCGGCGGGTGTGGACGAGGCCACATGGGCGGTCGGGTCACGCGACACCGCACAGGCCCACTACATCCTGCGGGCCCCGCTCAATGATCCCCAACACGTACTGCGGCAGATCTCTGCGATGCACCACGTGTCCAAGGAGGGGGATGAAGAGGTGGCCGGGGTAGGGACCTCGCGCTACCGCGGGATGCTCGACCACGAGACACTCACCTTGCGTATGGCCCCGGAAACGCGGGAGAAGGTCGAGCAGGCCCGTGACCTCCTCGGCAACGACCTGCCGGCCTACGCAGAAGCCTGGGTCGACCAGCAGGGGCGGGTCGTGCAAACCCGCACATCCATGGACCTCGGCGGCGCACGAGTGACCGTGACCACCGCCCTCGGCGATCTGGGCAAGCCCGTCCGAGTTTCCCTTCCGTCCGCCGACGACACCGTCCCGGCCACCGGCTTCACGGGAATCCTGACCGGCTGACCCGAGCATGGCGCTGTCCCGTCCCGCCGGAGTGCCGGTCGGCTGAGTGATTGGGATGGCGCAGGTGCCGTGCGCCGGATGCTCACCTCGCACAGGCGCCGTCTCCCATGGCGACATGGCTCACCAACCACAAGCAGTCCCCGGTCACTTCTCGTGATGCGGCCACGCGGGGTGGGTGGTTCGCGATGCTGCCGGCTCAGTGCTGATGACCGATGGAGAGCGTTCGTCGTGGTCGCCATCAACGAGATTTACGTCCACGCTGCTCCCCCAGCCCTGAATGCCTGCGTCCCGGACGCCACAAACGTCCGGTGCAGAGGGGGTGCAGCACGTCAGGGGCCGCCGCTGCCCAGGTGCCTTGCTGCGAGCGTGGTGACCTGCGCGGCCAGGTCGGTCAGGGAGGAGTCGCGCCGTGCGGCGGCGCGCGCGAGTCGGACCACGTCGTTCGCCCAGGCGCCGGTGGCCCGGTCCTCGTCTTCGATCCGGGCGAACCCCCGGTCCAGGAGGCCGCGGGCCTCCGTGCGCGAGTCGGACCACGTCGTTCGCCCAGGCGCCAGGGGCGAGCTCCTCGACTTCGATACGTGCGAACCCCCGGACGAGGGGGCCGCG